>CALRTD020000172.1:0-8571 GCA_943371015.1 Synechococcus sp. UW140
CTAACAGCTTTTGTCAATACAACACCATCATTTTGCGTTAATCAGGGATCTGCAACTGTTTATGCTTATGGCGGCACATCACCTTATTCGTATTTGTGGAGTACGGGCAACACCACTCAGTCCATTCAAAATATCCCATCAGGCAGTTATTCTGTTACCGTAACTGATGCCAATGGCTGCGTAACAACGGCTACAGATTCGGTTGGAGGCAGTGCCGGATTGCAGTGGCTCACAAATCTGACAAGCAGTTTAACGGTGCCGTGCCATTCGGTTACTTTGTTGAGTGCCGTTTCTAACGATAACTCGGCTACCTTGCTCTGGCAGCCTTCGGGCAATACATTAACGGTTGAAAGTTACTCACCTTCTGCCGTTGGCAACGATACCGTTATTGTAACAGCAATGAATAGCTGTGATACAATTTCGCATACATTTTACATCACTGTTACAAGCGCTCCTCCGCAGGCTCCGGAGCTTTGCGGTGTTTCAGTTGATCTGGCCAGCAACAGTTACCTGGTTGCGTGGGATAACTCGCTGAGTGCAGCTACTGATTATTTCGACATTTACAAAGAAGTGCCTTACAACAGCAGCAACTTTACTTTGCTGACTACACAGCAAGCCAGCGTTATATCATTCTTTGTTGACACGGCATCTAATGCTGCGGTTTCTCCCGAGCGTTATCGTGTGGTACTAACCGATAATTGCGGCGGAGTATCTGCGCCTTCAAATGCACATGCCGGCATTTCTTTAACGCTCACACCGGCAAGTCCGCAAGGCACTTTGCTTACCTGGACTGCTTATCAGGGAGCGCCGCTTTGGAATCAGTATGTGTATCGCGGCACTAGCTTGTCAAACATGACTTATCTGACACAAGTAGGTGCAACCGATACATTTTATCTGGATACTGCAGCCGGAACATGGCTTTATTACATTGAAGCGTATCCGTTAACCGGTCCGTGCAGTGTAATGCGTCTTGCCGCAGCGCAGCAAACCTCAGTGGCCGGCCCGATCCGATCAAACATTGCACCTGATATGGTTTCCGGTATGGTTGAAGCTCCGGAAGCAGCAATCGGAATTTCGCCCAACCCGGCCGACGGACAGTTTACGGTAAACTTTACCACATCAGGCATTTCTCAGCTCCGCGTATTCGATCTTACCGGACGCGAAGTACACCGCGAGCAACTGAATACTGCTTCCGGAAACGCAACAGCGATGCTTGATCTCCGCAATTTAACGCCGGGAGTCTATATGCTTCAGATCAGCAGCGGAACAACCGTTTCAACGGCCAAGCTGGTGATTCGTCGTTAGACTTTTCTTGTAAAGTAATGTTTGGGAAAAGCTGTCTGATTTCAGGCAGCTTTTTTCGTGCGTGTTTGGTAACTTTGCAGCCGTATGTACAAAACGCTGCTCAAGCCTTTTTTCTTTCTCTTTGATCCGGAGAAGATTCACCACTTTGTTTTTGCGTCAATCCGTTTTCTGCAAAGCATTCCGGGTATTCCGGTGCTTACACGCAGAATGTACACGGTTTGCGATCCGCATTTGGAAACTACTGTGTTCGGCATTACGTTTCCGAATCCGGTTGGACTGGCAGCAGGATTTGATAAAGATGCAAAGCTGTTTGATGAACTCGGTGCATACGGATTCGGCTTTGTGGAAGTAGGCACGCTTACACCAAAACCGCAAGACGGAAACCCGAAGCCGCGTATGTTTCGTTTGCCCGCCGACAGCGGCCTGATTAACCGCATGGGTTTCAACAACGGCGGAGCGGCTGCAGCTGCCGAACGTTTGCGCCGCCGCAAATCAAGCATAATTATTGGCGGAAATATTGGCAAAAACAAAGTAACACCCAACGAACAGGCGGGCGATGATTACGAATCGTGCTACCACACACTTTATCCGGTGGTTGATTATTTTGTGGTGAATGTAAGTTCACCCAATACGCCCAATCTCCGCGATTTGCAGGAGAAAGAGCCGTTAACAGCACTGCTGCTGCGCCTGAAAACAATAAACAGCGCACAGCAAAAGCCCAAACCTATTTTGCTCAAAATTGCTCCTGATCTCACCAAAGGTCAGCTCGATGATATCATCAGCATTGTGCAGGATACGAAAATTGATGGTGTAATTGCTACAAACACCACCATTAGCCGAGCCAACCTGCAAACGCCCGAAAGCAGAATTACTGAAATCGGAGCGGGCGGATTGAGCGGAAAGCCGTTAACGAACCGTTCAACCGAAGTCATCAGGTATTTGAGCGAAAAATCAGGACGGGCTTTCCCGATTATAGGTGTTGGCGGCATTCACACAGCCGAAGATGCTATTGAAAAACTGGAAGCAGGAGCAAGTCTTGTGCAAGTATATACCGGATTTATTTACGAAGGACCAGCTATTGCCCGAAACATTAACCGCGCCATTGCCGCCAAACGCTCACGCCAATGAACAACAACACACTGCAGTTGGTCGAATGTCCGCGCGATGCAATGCAAGGACTTCATGAGTTTATTCCTACTGAGCTGAAAGCCGAGTACATCAACCTGCTGCTCGGCTGCGGGTTTGATACAATTGATTTCGGGAGCTTTGTTTCTCCGAAGGCTATTCCGCAGCTGCGTGATACCGCCGAAGTTCTGAATCTGCTTGATTTGAGTACGACAAACTCAAAGCTCCTGGCCATTGTTGCCAATCTTCGCGGTGCAGAAGATGCCGTGAAGTTTGATGAAATCAATTACCTCGGTTATCCGTTTTCCATTTCCGAAACATTTCAGTTGCGGAATACGAATGCAACTATTGCAGCATCATTGAAACGGGTAGAGGAGATGCAAACGCTTTGCGTAAACCACAAGAAAGAAATGGTGGTTTATATTTCAATGGCTTTCGGCAATCCTTACGGCGATGCGTGGAACGCAGACATAGCTATCGGCTGGACAAAGCGCCTTGCCGATTTAGGCATCCGAACCATTGCGCTGGCCGATACAACCGGAGTTTCAAATCCTGAAAACATTACCTATTTGTTTTCGCAGCTTATTCCTGAATTTCCGGAAGTACGCATTGGTGCGCATTTGCACACTACACCTGATACATGGTTAGAGAAAGTTGAAGCTGCGTGGCATGCAGGATGCCGCCGTTTCGATCATGCCATTAAAGGCTTTGGCGGTTGCCCCATGGCTGCCGATCAGCTTACCGGAAACATGGCTTCCGAAAATGTGATCAGTTTTTTAAATCAGCGGAATATGGCAACCGGTATTAACCCCGAACGATTTGCAGAAGCCATGCGCAAAGCAACTAATGTATTCCCGCACTAGGTATTCTGAACAAATAGTGAAAACAAGAAAGTCTGCTTTTTGATGAGCAGACTTTCTTGTTTAATACAGAGATATGGGGCAATGGTTCAGCTCTGATTATTATTGTTGTTGAGATCTTCGAATGTTACTTCGTTTGCCGCAACAGACGATTGATTTGAATAACCGTTATCTCCACTGTAGCTATTTTCGTTAGTGTGGAAATGGTTTTCAAAATGCTGTGGCGGCTGATAATCGCTGCGTGAGCGAATGAAGTTGATAATTTCTTCAAGACCTTCGGCAAATTTGTCGAAGTCTTCTTTGTAGAGAAAAAGCTTGTGCTTTTCATAACTGAAATTACCGGAGTCGTCAAAACGTTTTTTGCTCTCGGTAATGGTCAGGTAATAATCATTTCCGCGGGTTGATTTCACGTCGAAAAAATACGTGCGTTTACCGGCTTTTACTGCCTTGGAATAAATTTCACCTGAATCATGATGGCCATTGTGGCGATCGTCGTGCATCATATTTTCGATGTTTATGACGTGAGTTGCTTGGTTAACAAATCTATAAAAAATACCATCACTTTTACTGCTAAACTGCCTTTATATGCGTAATTCGCCGATTATTAGTACAATACAAAACTGTTTATCAAAAATTATAAATTGTTAAACAAATTTTCATTTTGAGTTGAATTGATGGCTAAAAAAGAATGACTAAAGAAAATAATTTTAGTTGCAATAAATTGTATATCAATAGGATAGATAGGTGCTGTTGATGTGGTTTATTTTATATTGATTACACTGAAATTCTTACCGCACAATAGTACGCAAAGAACAGGAACCTTTTTAATATCGGGATGCATTTGTTGTTTTACACCGGCTTAACGTTGCAATTCCTGCACCTGTTTGTTGTAGAGATCAGCGTAATGTTTGCCGGCATCAAGCAATTCCTGATGAGTGCCCTGCTCAATAATTTTTCCTTCGTCGAGAATAAAAATCTGATCGGCATTACGCACAGCAGAAACGCGGTGACTAATAATGATGGTTGTTCTTCCGTGCATAATGCGGCGCAAGTTGCCAAGTATTTCATCTTCCGTTTCTGTATCTACAGCCGACAAACAATCGTCGAAGATGAGGAGTTTCGGATGTTTCAGAATAGCGCGGGCAATAGATATGCGTTGTTGCTGTCCGCCGGAGAGCGTAATTCCGCGTTCGCCCACCAGTGTTTCATAACCTTGCGGAAATTCAAGGATATTGCTGTGTATAGCTGCGTCTTTTGCAGCCTGTTCAATTTCATTGCGGCGTGTTCCGATTTCGCGCAGATCATGAGCGCTGAAAGCAATATTGCCGGAGATTGTTTCTGAAAACAGAAAGACTTCCTGAGGCACATAGCCGGCAGCTTCGCGCAAATCATTAAGGTTCACCTTGCGGATATCTCGCCCGTCCACTAAAATCTCTCCTTCCGAAACATCGTACAAACGCACCATTAACTGAGCCAGCGTTGATTTGCCGGATCCGGTGCGCCCAAGAAATGCGGCCGATTGTCCGGCTTTTACAGTAAACGAAATCCCGTCGAGCGCTTTTATTCCTGAGTCAGGATATACAAAGCGCACATTGCGGAACTCAATATCACCGCGCAGTTCAAACGGTTCTTCGGTTGAGGATTTGATAGCCGGTTCAGTTTTCAGAAACTCATTGATGCGTTCCTGCGAAGCCGCAGCGCGCTGCACAAGTGAAGTTACCCAGCCCAGCGAGGCAATGGGCCAGGTAAGGCGAATAACAAAAAGAATAAATGTGGCAATTGTACCCACGCTTAATTTTCCGTCAATTACTTCGCGGCCGCCAATGAGCACGGTGAGCAAAATACTGAGACCGATAAGCAGCAGCATAAACGGCTGAAACATTGATTCGGTTCGTGCGAGCGAGAGGGTGCGCGACATGTATTCATTAGCAGCTTCACCAAATTGCTGCTCCGTATTTTTTTCGCGGGCAAAAGCTTTGATCACCCGCACCCCCGAAAATGTTTCCTGAGCATTGGTAGAAAGCTGCGAAAGCTGCTGCTGCACCTTCAGGCTTTTCCGGTTGATGCGATTGCTCACATAATAAATAGAGATGGTAAGTATCGGCAAAGGAGCCAGCACATACAACGCCAAACGCACATCGCTGCCGAACATGAACATAATTGTCATGATCAGCGTAATGGCTGTGCTGGTGGTGTACATCACAGCCGGCCCGATGTACATACGAACCCGGCTCACATCTTCGGAGATCCGGTTCATTAAATCGCCGGTGTTGTTTTGCTTGTAAAAACGCTGATCGAGTTTCTGATAATGATCAAAGATTTCATTCTTGAGATCATATTCAATCAGGCGCGACATTACAATAATGGTTTGCCGGTTCAGAAACAGAAACACACCGTAGGCCAGCGTGTAGGCAATAACTTCAAGGCCGAAACTGAGCAGGATAGAAGTAATGGTATCAGCCGGAATTTCCGGGTGCTGAATGGCCCAGGTGGCAAAGTCGATTCCTTTTCCAACCAAATTGGCCGGCACAAGGCTGAACCATGTTGAAAGTCCGATGAAAAGAATACCGGAAAATAACCGCAAACGGTATTTCCAGAAATATTTATTGAGCCAGGCAAGTGCTTTCACAGAAATTATCAGCTTCGGTTTTTGACGGTTGAAAAGCTTTTTTTCGTTGTTTTTTGAACGGTTGGGCGGGTGATAAAAAACAGCTACTTTTGCAGGCCGTCTGAAAAGCCGGTGTAAAGTTACGCAAATCAACAGGGATTCACTCAACCCGAGACTCAATGCTTACTGCAAACGAGACCAAGACAGCGGCAGGGCCGCTCAGCCAGATGTCGGTGTTTGACCACGAGCAAGTTGTTTTCTGCAACGACAATGCTACAGGTCTGCGCTCTATCATCGCCATCCACAACACCACACTGGGACCTGCATTAGGCGGTACACGTATGTGGGCTTATGCTTCGGAAAGCGAAGCCCTTACAGATGTGCTTCGCCTTTCGCGCGGTATGACTTACAAAGCAGCTGTAACCGGGCTCAATCTCGGCGGCGGCAAGGCTGTAATTATTGGTGATGCCCGAAAAGACAAAAACGAAGCCATGATGCGCCGCTTCGGAAAGTTTGTTGACAGCCTCGGCGGCAAATACATTACTGCCGAAGATGTTGGCATCGGAACCAAAGACATGGAATATGTGCGTACGGAAACCAAGCACGTAACCGGCATTCCTCCGGCACTGGGCGGCAGCGGCGATCCTTCGCCAGTTACTGCACGCGGTGTTTACATGGGAATGAAAGCCGCAGCCAAAGAAATGTGGGGAACCGATAGTCTTGCCGGCAAAAAAGTGGCAGTGCAGGGGGTTGGCCATGTGGGTTCGGTACTGGTTGATTTTCTTGTGAAAGAAGATGCCAAAGTTTGGATCTGCGATATTTACGAAGACCGCCTTGCTGCTGTGAAAAAGACGCATGCATCGGTTGAAATTGTAAGCGGCGACGATCTTTTTGATCTCGATATGGATATTTACGCGCCCTGCGCCCTTGGTGCAACCGTAAATGATGAAACATTGTCGCGCCTGAAATGTGCTGTAATTTGCGGAGCCGCAAACAACCAGTTGGCCGATGAAACCGTGCATGGCAAGATTGTGATGGAAAAGGGCATTGTTTATGCACCTGATTACGTGGTAAATGCCGGTGGTCTCATTAATGTGTATTCAGAAGTTGTTGGTTTTGGCCGCGATTATGCAATCAGCCTTGCCGACAAGATCTACGATAACACAGCAGCGGTATTTGCACTCGCCAAAGCCGAAAAAATGCCAACCTACATGGCCGCTAATCGTATGGCAGAGCAGCGCATTGCTGCAATGGCAACATTGCGTACAAAGCGCTGAGCATAGTCAGCAAACCGAAAGTTCTTTGAACCGTTTTACCGCTACGCGGAACACAATACCAACAATGAATCCAATGCGGAATCATTATGCATTCATCCCGGTCAGGTCTGTTTTTGCAGTCCCGGCCGGGATGTTTGTTTTTGATACCGCCGCATTTACCCAATACTTTACACCAACAGTATGCTGAACAGGCGTTATTTACGCATCAAAGCCATGCAGGCTTTGTATGGTTACTTCCAGTCGGGCGACAACGATATGCCGCGCGGCGAACGCGAGCTGCTGCGCAGTGTTGACCGCACGTATGAGCTGTATATCTATCTGCTGCTGGCATTTGGCGAACTGCACCGGCATGCGGTGCATCTGATTGAGGAAAACAGAAACAAGCATTTGCCTACTGCCGATGATCTGAATCCGAGCCTGAACTTTGTGAACAATAAAGTAATCAAGCAGCTTGCCACACATCCCGGTTTAAAGCGCGAATCAGAATCACGCAAGCTGGGCTGGCAGCGCGATGAAGACATGGAGCTGGCCCGCAAGATCTGGAGCAAAGTACGCGGCTGGGATGGGTACAAAATATACATGGCTACCGAAAACCCGGATTATACCGCAGATTCGGAGTTTCTGCTTGATGTCTTTAAACGCTTCATTGCCGATGATGATGAAGTAGAGCATTATCTCGAAGAACAAAATATGCACTGGCCCGGCGATTTGAATATGGCCGTAGCTCCTGCACTCATTCGTACACTCGAATCGGGCAAGGAAGAGAAAAATCCGGAACTCGCACCGCTGTTTAAAGATGCTGATGAAGATCGCCGCTTTGTGGTTGACCTTTATCGCAAAGCCATTATCGAAAACGAAGATTACGAAAAACGCATTGCCGAAAAAACGACCAACTGGGAAGTGGATCGTATTGCGCTGATGGATGTTATTCTGATGAAAATGGCATTGGTTGAACTGCAGTATTTCCCAAGCATTCCGGTTAAAGTAACACTCAACGAATACATCGAAGTTTCAAAAACATACAGCACGCCCCGAAGCAAACAATTTATTAATGGTATTCTCGATAAACTCGTCGCCGATTTTAAAAATGAGGGAAAACTGCTGAAAAGCGGCCGGGGACTTATGGAGTAATACGAAAGAAGAAATCGTATTTTTGCACCATTGAACATTTACACACTATGAAAACCTATTCTTTTTTCCGTTTAGCCGCTCTGGTTATGATTAGCGCTGCGGTTACTGCCTGCTCTCCCAAAGATCCGAAAGGCGTAAACCCGGCTATGGTTGAAAACGATGCAACTGCAAGCGGACATGCTCCTTCTGGCGAAAAACCCAAGATGAAATTCGACAGAGAAGTTCATGACTTCGGTAAAATTACTCAGGGCGACCGTGTTACCTG
>CALRTD020000173.1:0-8554 GCA_943371015.1 Synechococcus sp. UW140
GCCGAATAAAATCTGATGATGAAGCAGTTTCCTGTTTTACTCACCGCCTTGCTGGCTGCCACATTCGTGGCAGCCGGCTTTGCTTTTCCCGGAAAAGAAAAAGACAAATTCAGCAAGAAATTTCTGAAAGGCTACCAACAAGTTTCGCCCTCTACCTGGCTTAAAGTTCATAAAGCTGGTCCTAAAATCGACAGTGCCGGTATTGGAGGAGTTGTGTTTGTAAAACTCAAACTGATTGATCATCGTGATACCGTGATTTCTGATTTAAACCGTCAGGATCCGCGTCAATCATTTCCCGTTCGTCTCGATAAACCGCGCTTCAAAGGCGATTTTATGGATGCAATGGCGCATCTGAATTCGGGCGACAGTGCAACATTTTACATTGCACTCGACAGCATTAAAAAGTATTACCGGGTAAACGGTCAAGACGAATTTCCGCTCGAGCCCAAGTACGATTCAATTCCGTTTGTAGGTTTCCGCATCAAGATCGACAGTGTTTACAGTAAAGCTGTTTTTGAGCAGAAAATGCTTCAAATGCAGATGCAGCAACAGCAGCAGAAAAAAGGCATGCTTGAGAAGAGCAAACAGGATGTGCTTTGGTATCTGGCTGTTAATGAAATGAGCGATCTGAAGCCCGATGCAAAAGGTATTTATTACAAAGAATTAAGTCCCGGAAATGGGGTGCAGGTAATGCCCGGTATGAAAGTATCGGTTCGCTACAAAGGAATGCTCACCAACGGAATGATTTTTGATACCAACATGGGCATTCCGCCACGGCCACTGCTCGAATTTACAGCCGGCGATCAAATGATTCCGGGCTTTACTGATTGCATTCTGCGTATGAAAGACGGCGGAAAGGCCATCTTCGTCATTCCGCCCGATCTGGCCTACGGCGAACAGCAAAACGGAGCTATTCCTGCATACAGTGCATTGGTTTTTCAGGTTGAACTGAAAATCATCAGCACCGGAAAATAAGCGCATTATTGAAATGAGATGAAACTGATTTTCGCCTTTTTCATTTCGCTGTTCCTGCTCATCCTTTTGAATTCGGGATTTACACCTTCCGAACAAAATGAGCACAACGATTTACCGGAATTTCTGAACCATTATACGCAGGTTGGAGATGCAACCTGGTTTAAACTCCTGCGTGCCGGAACCGGAACAGATACAGCCGGAGCAGGTGGTTTGATTTTTGCCCGGGTTGCATTGGTGAATGAACACGACAGTATTCTCAGCTATTACAACCCGGTGAACACAGCTGCCAGTTTTCCGCTCAAACTCAGTGCTCCAAGATTTAAAGGCGATCAGTTTTATCTTTTTGCCCGTTTGCATCGCGGCGACAGTGCGAAATGGTTTATACATTACGATACACTTAAAAAATACTATCCGCCCACAGCTATCAATTCAGCTTATTTTGAGCAGTGGAATTCAACGAAATACGTGGGTTTTTTGGTAAAAGTGGATAGTGTATTTACCAAGGACCGTCTTGCTCAGCCGCGCAAACAACCCGAAACAGCTGCAGAACTTAAGGCAAAAAGTAAGCAAGCGATTTTAACCTATCTGACCGATAATCACCTTACTGATCTGCAGCCCGACAAAAATGGAATTTATTACAAAGAATTAATTCCCGGCAAAGGATTGCGGGTGATGCCGGGCATGAAAGTATCGGTACTTTACAAAGGAACTTTTACCGATGGCCGGGTGTTTGATACAAACATTGGTGATCCAAAGCGTAAGCCGCTTATCTTTATTGCCGGACAAAGTATGATTCCGGGTTTTACCGACTGCATTTTGCGGATGAAAGACGGAGGCAAATCGTTCTTTATACTTCCTCCCGAACAAGCCTACGGAGAAAAAGGGGGAGGAGTGATTCCGCCCTGGACGCCCTTAGTCTATGAAGCTGAAGTAAAAATTATTGATGCGAATACACGAAACTGAAAAATAAAACTAATTAAACTATGAAACGATTTTCGACCTTGGTTATCGGCCTGCTGGTTGTTGCAGGTGTGGCTTCGGGGTTTGTACTTGCCGGAAAAGATAAAGGCAAAGACAAAAACAAACCCAGCGACGGTGTAGAACGCAAATACAAAAGCAAGAAAGTAAAAAAGCCGAAAACGGTGAAAACCGCATCCGGTTTAGAATACACCATCACATCGCAGGGCGATGGTCCTCAGTCAGCCACCGGTCACCGGTTAACAGTGCTGTACACCGGCAAACTGCTGAACGATACTATTTTTGATGCATCATCGCGCCACGGCAACACTCCTTTCACCTTTAAAGCAGGTGCAGGCCGTGTAATTAAAGGCTGGGATGAAGCAGGTGCACTGCTCCGTGCCGGTGATAAAGTTACACTGCGCATTCCGCCCGAACTGGGCTACGGCGCACAGGCTATGCCTAATATTCCGGCCAACAGCACTCTTATTTTCGATATTGAAGTAATAGATGTGCAGCCGCCGCCGACAGTGCGCAGTGCAAAAGGATTGGATACAATTACAACGGCATCGGGATTGAAAATCATTTACTTCGAGAAGCATCCTGAAAATCCGCAAGCAGCAACCGGAAAGCGTGTGCAAGTGAATTACAGCGGATTTTTTATGGACGGAAAAATGTTTGATTCGTCGCTTGAAAACGGGGCACCCATTCAGTTTGTGCTTGGCAAACGTCAGGTTATTGCCGGCTGGGAAGAAGGCATTGCACTGATGCGCACCGGCGAAAAAGCACAGCTGATCATTCCGCCCGCACTGGGCTACGGAAGTGCTGCCCGCGGACCAATTCCGGCCAACAGTACACTTATTTTTGATGTGGAACTGATCAGCATTCAGTAACCTAAATGGAATGAACAGCGGCCGAACCGGATTTCCGGTACGGCCGCTGTTTTAGTAATGATTAGTAAAAAGCAGTATCTTTGGAACGAAGCTGAATGATCCCCATTTGGTTCGAAAGTGCCTATGCTTAATGAACTTGAAGTAAAGGCTCTCCTTACTGACCCAATGACCGATTGGTTTTACCTCGGTAAAGTAAGCGATAGCTTTATTGATTCTTTTATCGGATTGCTGGATGCAAAACCAGTTTTCAAACACCTTTCGCGAGGCGGCCGCAGGAAACTAATGCAGGCATTGGTAGAGGCGCTTCAAAATATCCGCAACTATACTCCTGAAGATCTTGATAATCAGCCCGAAGCTGTAGTCTTTATGCAACGCAAAGCATCAAATATTTGGATGCTTCGCTGCGGTAACGTTATGCGCACGGTTGAAGTACCGGCATTAGAACTTCGGCTGAAAGACATTAAAACAGCCGATGAGCCTACGCTCAAAGCGATGTACATGAATCAAATGAGCCTTACGCTTAACGATTCCAATCGGAAAAGTGCCGGGCTTGGACTTATAGAAATGGCACGCTCTGCAAGTGCTCCAATCAGCTACAAGTTTGTTCCGCTTGCTTCGCCAAACACTTTTTTTGCAGTCGAACTTCAACTAACATTAGACTGATTATGGTAGCCGGCATTCACATACCCGAAACACGAAGCACCCCGGAAGTGCATTTTGATCTCGAAAAAGAAATCTATCTCCTTCGCGGAAGATCTATTCCTGCCGACGCTTCCTCTTTTTTCTATCCCCTCGAAAAATGGGTTGAAGCAGTTTCAACGGCAACAGCGCCCAAGTCGATGAACATCAAAATCAGACTTGAGCATTTAAATACCGGAACGATCCGAGCGCTGCTCAATATTTTTTCAAGATTGCTTCGCCTTCGCGATAAAGGTACCGAAATCAGTTTCGAGTGGTTCTATGAAGAAAGCGACGAAGATCTGATTGATAAAGGCGAGGAGATGTCGCTCATTCTTGATATCCCTTTCAAATACACCAGTTTTGCTGACGAGAATTACTGAGTTCAAACTCGTTGAAAAGAGAAACCGCCGCTGAGCCTGGGAGGCCGCGACGGTTTCATTTTTTTTGCTGATCTGTTGCGTGGAAGCCTGTTTGAAACAGGGTGCAGAGCAAATCAGTCAAACACCTTAACCAGAATGATACAAACTTAACTTGTCAAGCTTCTCAAATCAAGCACCCTTTCACAAGCGGTATATTTTGTTGGCAGGTGGAATTGATTTTGAGATAAGTGGTAAGTTGTATTTTTCTGTGTCCCGAATTAAGCTAAAACCGAATACTAATTAGTGTTAACGGGCGTTTCAGCGGTATCGAAAAACTGCTGTTTCCCCCAAGTCAACCTATTTTATTTCTTCAAAATCTACGTAATCACCATCATGATCAGTGTTCTTTGCAGCATCTTTTTGAACAGATTCGCGCACCTGTTCCCGATTGCTGTTTTGATGATGATGATGTGTGTTTTGCTGATAGTAGTATTGTCCGCTGCTGGCATTGCTGCTGCGCGACGGGCTGAAAATGCGCCAGAGCAGCCAGCCAACAAGTATGGTGTAAAACAACTCCTGCATGATGGTGCAAATGTAAGGCTTCTTGCTCAGCTTTTGGTAACCAGTCCATAGCGCTCACGCTCGGCAGCTCTGAATTCGTCGGGCGATTGGCTGGTATGCAGTTTAAAAAAGCGGCTGAAATATGCCGGATCATGAAAGCCTAATGTATAGGCAATTTCTTTTGCTGATGCCAGCGAATACAGCATAAGACGTTTGGCTTCAAGCATTACGCGCTCCTGAATAAGATCGCCGGCTGTGCGGCCTGTTGATTTTTTAACCACATCATTCAGGTGATTGGCTGAAACCGAAAGCTTGTCGGCATAATCACTAACACGATGTGTTTCCTGAAAATGTTTGTCGATCAAATTCCGAAACTGTACTACCAAATGAACACCTGTTTCGCGAACCGGCTTTACGCGTTCCGGGAATTTTGATTTGCATTTGAGCAGCAGAATATTGATGTAGCTTCTGATAATCCCTTCGCGGTTCGGATCACCCGAAACATATTCGTTTTTTATTGCGGTGAATATACCTTTAACCCATACCGAAAATTCTTCATCCAGTTTCAGCATTCGCTCGCGGCTCGATATATCAAGGAAATTCATTTCCCGCAAAAAATCGCGATTCATACTGTCGCAGTAAAAAAACTCTTCTGAAAACAGCAAGATTTTGCCCTTCGTCATGCCGGTTCGGTTCAGCAAATGCACCTGCCCGGGCGATACAAAATGTAAGCTGTTTGAATTAATAGCATACGGCTCAAAATCAATCATGTGTGTGCCTTCGGCATCATCAAACAGAAAAATTTCATAGTATCCGTGCCGGTGCGGCTCTGAGGTAACATAGTCTTGCCCGGCATATTCACCCAATTCAAAATAGCGAAACGAAATCAGATCGTCTTCGCCGGGATGATAATCATACAGTGGAATTTGTGTAAGAGGGATTTGTGTCATGACCCGGAAATTTAATTAAAAAATATGTATCAACAGACAAGGCCGGGGATGTGGCAATAGGCTTAACTTTGCTGCCTATGAAAGTAACAGTTATTGTTAAAGAAGTTAACGCAAAATTTCGTCAGGATATTGCCGATAAATTTAACGACGGCAAAGAGACGGTTGACAATATGCGTTACAATTGGGAAGACGAATACGCTGTAACCGCCGACGTTACTGCGTTTAAGGTGCGTAACAATGCTCCTTATGAGCTTCGCGGCTGGAAAGGCACCGAGGAATTCTCCATGGAAATCCCGGGTATGATGATTGTTGAATGTACACATGCTGATGATACAGTTACTCAATTTGCCTTCTCACGCAAATACGTGAAAGACACCCAAAAAGCGGAGCGTCCCAATGGCGATATTCGCTTTTTTGTTTTTGTGAGCGACAGTAAAACAACTGTCAGTCCGCGTCCCGGTATTTACATTCTTCAAAACGAATGGCCGCAGGAACTTCCGATACCCATTGCTGAGGACGACGACGATGATGATTTCGATTTTGAGGATGATAGTGAGGAATAACAAGTTCAGAGATCTGCAAAAATGATTTACACAACCGCACAACCTTCGCCCGAATTAGCGCAGTATGTGCGGTTTTTTTGGATGTATGAGCATGCTCCGTCTGCCGGAAGTCTGTTTGTGCACAGAGCAATGGCCGATGGATGTGCTGAAATGATCTTTCATTATCACAATAGTTTTGATGAACTAACTACTGACGGAATAAATACATCTCCCCTTGCTCATTTACAAGGACAGTCTAACAGAGTCCGCCGGTTTTCCACTTCAGATTCATTCGGGATTTTTGGGGTGTATCTGTATCCTTTTGCACTGCCTGTTTTATTTCCGGTTTCCGGTTCTGAAATCTGCAATCAGTATTGTGAGTTTGATGCGTTAACAGGAATAAACGGAGCCGATCTGACGGAGCAGGTTATGCTTGCCGGCAGTTTTGAAGCGCGTATTGCTGTGGTAAGCCGATTTTTAAAACAACGGCTCAAGCAGATAAACCAAAGCAAATTCAACCCTGTAGCTTTGCATGCAATACGTGATTTACTGGAACCCGGAAAATATAGTTCAATTAAATCTATTGCAGAAAAGTATAATCTATCGGAACGTAAGTTCGAACGGATTACAAAAGAATATACCGGATTTTCGCCCGTAAAACTATTTCGTATTGCCCGGTTTCAAAAAGCTGCAGCTTCATTCGGACACGTGAAATTACGTACGCTAACGCAACTGGCTTTAGACTGCGGTTACTACGATCAGGCGCATTTTATTCATGAATTCAGAATCTTTTCAGGCTACTCGCCGCGCGAATATTTTTTCAAACCTGCAGAAGGAACAGATTACCGGTACTGATTTTTGTGTCGGAATTATACAAGTTGTACTGATAATCAGCAATTAGTTTTGTGCTGTACATTTAAACTACAAACATGAAACAACCACAACAGCACAACACTGCAATGCCTTATCTTATTGTAGACGATCCGCGTGCATTGCAGACTTTTCTGACTACAGTTTTTGATGCAAAAATGATCATTGAGCTTCCTGAATCTGGTCATGCCGGCTCGCTTCATGCCGAAGCAAAAATTGGGGATTCAGCCATTATGTTTTCCGGAAGTACCGAACAGTGGAAAGCCCAGACAGCCGGTATTTTTATTTATGTTGATGATGCAGATGTTACATTTTCAAAAGCCATAAACTTGGGAGCTACAGAAATTCTTCCAGTCGAAAACAAAGATTACGGGAAATCATGCGGTGTGCAGGACACCAACGGAAATGTTTGGTGGATCACTTCCATAGAGTAAAAAAAACGGCGATCAACTCAATGATCGCCGTTTTTTATTGCAGGAAGAGAAGTTCAGAAGACTTACTTCGCGTCTTTTACTTCTTCAAAATCAACATCTGTTACTTCGGCATCGCCGTTTTGTGCATTTCCGGCTTCCGGGTTTGCACCTGCATCGCCGCCTTGCTGCTGCATGGCTTCGTACATGCCTTGTGCAACCTGCTGCAGATTGGCCATGGCTGTATCAATTGCCGGGAAATCTTTGTTTGCATGTGCAGTGCGCAACGCAGCCAGTGCATCCTCAATCGGTTGCTTTTTATCGGCGGGGAGTTTGTCGCCAAACTCTTTCAGTTGCTTGTCAACCTGGAAGATCAGTGAATCCGCCTGATTGAGTTTTTCAACTTCTTCGCGAGCTTTTTTATCGGCATCGGCGTTCATTTCCGCTTCTTTCTTCATGCGTTCAATTTCGTCTTTCGACAAACCTGAACTGGCTTCGATGCGGATATTTTGTTGCTTTCCGGTGTTTTTATCTTTTGCAGAAACATTCAGAATACCGTTGGCATCAATATCAAAAGCAACTTCAATTTGCGGAACTCCGCGCGGCGCTGCCGGAATACCGTCGAGCACGAAGCGACCGATAGTACGGTTTTGCGCAGCCATCGGACGTTCGCCTTGCAGAATGTGAATTTCTACAGATGGCTGGTTGTCGGATGCGGTAGAGAAGGTTTCCGATTTCTTGGTCGGAATGGTGGTGTTTGCATCAATAAGTTTGGTCATTACACCGCCATAGGTTTCGATACCAAGAGAAAGCGGAGTAACATCAAGCAGCAGAACGTCTTTTACTTCGCCGGTAAGAACACCGCCCTGAATGGCTGCGCCAACAGCTACAACTTCATCGGGGTTTACTCCTTTTGACGGGGCTTTGCCGAAGAATTTCAGTACAGCTTCCTGCACTGCCGGAATTCGGGTTGAACCGCCAACAAGAATTACTTCGTTGATGTCGTTTACAGTAAGACCTGCATTGCTCAGCGCTGATTTGCACGGCTCAATGGTGCGGCGGATAAGATCGTCAACCAACTGCTCGAACTTAGCACGTGTAAGGCTGCGAACAAGGTGTTTCGGAATTCCGTCAACCGGCATAATGTACGGCAGGTTGATCTCAGTTGTATTTGAGCTTGAAAGTTCGATTTTCGCTTTTTCAGCAGCTTCTTTCAAGCGCTGAAGCGCCATCGGATCTTTGGTAAGATCAAGACCACCGTTTTCTGATTTGAATTCAGCAACCAGCCAGTCGATAATCTTTTGGTCAAAATCATCGCCGCCGAGGTGTGTATCACCGTCTGTTGCTTTTACTTCA
>CALRTD020000174.1:0-8550 GCA_943371015.1 Synechococcus sp. UW140
CTTAGCCATTGCTATGGCAGCAGCCATACTATCGGCCTTTACTACCAGGTTGCCAGCTACCATATGTCCCTCTGCAACATGAAATCCTTCAGTTGAAGTTTGATCTGCTGCAATTGTTACGCCTGTGAAACCTAAGTGATTTGTGCTCACCATATTGGCTCCAATACTTCCGAAAAAAGCACCCCACGATTGCTCCATTTGCTGCAATTGCTCAGCTGTAGGCTGTTCGTTACTCGGTGCAATTCTAAATAGCATCATAAAATGTTGTTCCATAGTTTTTGTTTTAGTTGAGTGGCAAAAATAGAGGAACGGGAAAAGTCTGTTGCTCTTTTCAATTGAATTATTCCCTCGTTCAAGTCGATTTTCCTTTAAAAGAAAACATTGCTATAACTTTGTATCTTTAACGATATTTTTTCAAAATAAATCGGTTAATTTTATGCTGCGTTTTTATAAAAAAATCACTAAGTCAGATTGCCTATTAATACTAATCTATTGGTCGATAGCCTATATTTATATTGTTCCTGCCTATTTTGTAAAAGGAAGAATAGTAGAGACTGCATTGTTATCTGTAATAGAAGTTGTTGCCAGAACCTTTTTAGCTGTAACTATCGTATTTCTATTATTCCCCGAAAAAAATTCAGTAAAAAACATTCTGCTTGCTGTGCTTAAAGCAGCAATTATCATTTCGCTGCTCACACCATTATTTATGATTGGAGATGCATACTATAAATCCGAAACACTCGACTGGAGTTTTGGATCTATAGCCAAAAACATCCTTTCGCAAGCTCAAGAAATAGGTATACTCTGTGCAATTCTTGCAATGAAACAGTTTTATAACATACAAGTTTATACCCAAAAATTAGAAAAATTAAATGTCGAAAATCAATTGAAGGCTTTAAACAGCCAGGTAAACCCACATTTTCTATTCAATAACTTAAATGTGCTGAGCGGTTTAATTTCACAAAATCCAGCTCAGGCGCAAGAATATCTGAATAGATTAGCTTTGGTTTATAGGCATTTAATTACCAATGCGAATAATGACATAGTATTACTTATTGATGAATTGAACTTTGCTGACGATTATATTTATTTGCTGGGAAAGAGATTTGATAACGCATATGTTTTTACCAAGAATGTTTCAGATAACAAAAATTACAGTAAATTTCTTCCAACATGTAGCTTACAATCTGTGCTTGAAAATATTATTAAACACAATAAAGGAGATAATCACAATCCGCTTCAATCCAGTATTTACATTAATGAAGATGAAGTAATAATAACAAATCAAAAAAGATTAAAGAACACTGATTACGAAACTACGGGAATAGGACTGGCCAATCTAAAAAACAGGTATAAATTATTAAGTGATAAACAAGTAGAGATTATCGTAACCGATGAAAGCTATACCATAAAACTACCATTGTTAAATGCATCAAATTATATACAATGACGGTATTGATAATTGAAGATGAAAATGTTGCTATTAAACAACTGAGAACTCATTTGTATAGTATTGACAATACTCTCGAGGTAGTTGGTCAATTATCCAGTATTGAAGATTGTATAAACTGGTTTGCAGAAAATCAACAGCCGGATATAATTTTTAGTGATATTGAATTGCTTGACGGAAATATATTTTCGTTTTTAGATAAACATGAAATTAGTTCCCCCATCATTTTTACAACAGCTTACGACCAGTATTTATTGAAAGCCTTTGATACTATTGGCGTAGCTTATCTGCTAAAACCATTTACAGAAGAGCAAATAAAAAAAGCATTGGCAAAATGCGTAGTGCTTAAATCAGAAAATAAAAAAAGCTATTCTGACGCTATTATTTCGGACATAAAATCTGCTTTGAAAGGTGTTTCGCTGAATAACTACAAACAGCGTTTGACTATAAAATTACCTTCAGGATTGCAGTTGCTGCCTACAGCACAAATAAGTTTAATAAAAGCTGATGGCGCATTATTACACGCTTTTGATTTCTCAGGCAAAAAATTTCCGCTTACAGGAACCTTACTGCAAATTGAGGAACAATTAAACCCGACTGTTTTTTTTAGAATCAATCGCAGTGAAATTATCAATATAGATGCTATAGAAAAAATTGAGAACCAAAGCTCCGATCGGCTTGCATTATATCTGAAAGGACATAAAGAAAGCTTTACGGTTAGTACCTCTAAAACACCGGGTTTTAGAAAATGGATTGACAATTAAATCATCAGGGCTTTTAAGCGCATTGGTGAAGTAACACGAGCAAAACTACCAACTTCAAAACAATCACTACGGCTGAACAGTAACCCGTATTTCACGCCGTGAAATGCGGCCTTCTTCATCATTTACATTAAAGATCCAGCGTTCACGGCCAGAGATGTTGCGAACATTAACCACATAGTCTTTTTCATAACGTGTGCGGAAATCGGGGCCAATAAAAAAGCGGTCAACAAGCTGGCTGGCACTTGAGCCATCATAAGCCACTTCAACGTAAAAAAGACTGAGGTCATCTTTCGCTTTATCAGCAATACAGCCAACCGTAAAACTGCTTCCGGGTGTTACTGTAATATCAGAATAAACATAAGTGCCTTCGGCTTTCAGCGAAAGTTTCGGCGGAACATCTTTCTGGCAACCGGAAAAACCGAATACGGAAAGGCAAATAATAATCAGTGAATAAACTCGCATCATAGCTAATGTACAACGAATACCGTGCCGCAACAAGTATGTATCGGTTAAAAAAGGAATTGTTGTGCCGAATGATCCTGATTTTCAGCTTTCATTGAGGTTTCGGCAAAAGGACGTGCCAACTGCATCACTTCCGATTGCGTAAGCCGCTGATTTGTCCATGCGTTCATCGATTCAGGTGGTAAGATCAGCGGCATTCGTTGTTTGGTGTTGTGTATTTCGGCCATCAGCGGGTTGGCGGCAACTGTAACAATGCTGAATGTGTTGCTGATTTCGCCGGTTTCGCGGTTTGCCCGCGAACTGTACAAGCCGCCAAGCAAAAAGAAACTCCCGTCTGCAGGCGTTATGAAATACGGAATTTTAGTTTTGCCGCGGGTTTGCCATTCATAGAACCCGGTTACGGGAATCACGCATCTCCGCAGTGTTGCCGCATCACGAAACGATGGTTTTTCAAACATCGTTTCAGCACGGGCATTCAGGGTTTGTTTGGCCAGTTCTGCGGCCTGTTCGTTGTTGGATACCCAATGTGGAATAAGTCCCCAGCGCATCAACTCCAGTTTACGCGTTTCGGTTTGTGTAAACACCGGCAAACTTGGATGTGCAAAACCGCTGAGTTCGTTTTGCGGCTCCCAGCTTTCATCCGGCGAATCCTCAAGCACAGCGTCGAATTCTTCTTCAAGCTTCGATTTATCGGCTTTGTTGGAGACTTTGTAGCACACGGTAATTGTAGTTTTTGGTAAACCAAAAAGCGGAGAACATTTTGCTTTGCTCTCCGCTTTCTGATGATCAGCCTTTAGTTCTGAATAACTAATTTCAGTCGTGCAGTGCGGCCTTCGGCATCCTGCATCACCAGGAAATAAGTGCCGGAAGCCAGGCCGGCAAGCGGTAAATCAATACGGTTCTCTCCGCGATTGAGGTTACGGCTTTCAACATCCTGCTTGTAAACCAAGCGTCCGGGAGCATCAAAAACGGAAATGTTGTAGCCGGTTTCTGAATATGGACACATTACTGAGAAATTGCCTTCAGATGGGTTCGGATATACATACACCTGACCGCCAAAACCGGTTTCAGCAACCGAAAACAAAATACGCGGAACATCACCGAGATTCGATTCTGATGTAACAATGTTTCGTGTAGGATTGCAGCTAACCAGCCAAATGGTTTGCAGTTTGTAACGAATGTTGTTTACTGCAATTGAAGTTGGCGGATTAATATCGGTGTACAAGGTATTATTGCCCGGAACAGAGTCAATGACTTCCCACTGTCCGAGGTTAGTACTGTCGCGCATAATACGGTAGAAGCTAACCGTTGCGCCTTCATATAAACTCCAGCTAAGGTTAACAACACCGCCAACGCCTACGTTGGTTTGCAGGAACAGCGTGCGGTGGTGCGGACCCATTCCGCTTTCGTTTCCGCACGAGTCAACCGATGTAATTTTATAACGGTAATAGGTTGTATTCGGATTCGCCAGCGGTGTGTAGGCCGAATCAATGAACAAACTCAGCGAATCATACGAAACAGCGCCAACCGGTACATACGTATTGGTGGTTATTTCACGATAAATGCGGAACGAATCAATGTCAGTCGCTACGGGTTTCTCCCAAACTACACGGTTGTATTGAGAGACAGAATCAACAGTAACTAAGCAAATATCCGAAGGCGTAACCTGCGAATAGTTTATACTCAGGAATGTTGTATCACCGTTACCGCAGGCATTTTGTCCGAACACCGAAACAGCGCCGGCTTGAGCATTGGCTGCGTAATCAACGGTAATGGTGTTTGTACCGGTTCCGCTGGTAATTGTGGCTCCCGAAGGGACATTCCAGATATAGGTTGTTGCGTTGGCAATTGCGGGAACGCTGTAGGTTATGCCTGTTGCTGTTGGGCAGATATTTACAAGGGCTGTTCCTGTAATTGCTCCGGCAGCATCGGGCAGCGGATTTACGGTGAGATTGAGCGTGTCTGAATACATACCATCTCCGCAGGCATTGGTTCCGTTTACCAGTACAATTCCGGAAACTGCATTTGCAGAAAAATCTACAGTAATGCTGTTTGTGTTATTGCCACTGATAATTGTTGCTCCGGGAGGTAAGATCCAGTTGTAGCCTGTAGCATTGGCAAGTGTCGGAATTGTAAAAGTAACACCTGTTTGAGCCTGGCAAACAGCAGAACTTCCTGCAATTGTTCCGGGTGTAGCCGGCAGCGGATTTACAGTAACGTTAACCGGGGCTGATACGGCTCCTGCACCGCATCCGTTTTGAGCATAAACTGTTATTGGTCCGGATACAGATGAAACTCCAAAGTCAACCGTAATTGACTCTGTACCTGATCCGCTGGCAATACTTGCGCCTGCAGGAAGTGTCCACACATAGGTTGAAGCATTGGCAATTGTACTCACAAAATAGCTCACACTGAAATCGCCCTGACAAACCGTATCGGTGCCTAAAATTGCACCGGCAGCCCCCGGCAGCGGATTAATAGTAACCGCAAACGAAGATGTGCTGCCGCTTCCGCAACTGTTTACACCGGCTACACTTACAGTTCCGGAAGCCGAGAGGTTGTTGTAGTCAACAGTTATGCTGTTTGTACCGTTTCCGCTTACAATAGCTGCTCCCGAGGGGAGTGTCCAGTTATAGCTTGTGGCATTGGCAACAGGCGGGATTGTGTAGGTAACGCCGGTTGCACCCTGACATACACTTGATGCCGTGTTGCTGGTAATTACACCAGCTGCATCAGGCAGCGGATTAACGGTTAAGTTCAAACTGGTTGATGTGGCTCCGTTACCGCAGCTGTTTGTTGCAACAACCTCAACCGGCCCTGATTGTGCGGCTGATGAGAAGTTGACGGTAATGCTGTTGGTGTTGTTACCGCTGATAATGGTTGCACCAACCGGCAATGTCCAGCTATAGCCAGTAGCATTTGCAACCGATGATGTTGCAAACACAACATTGTTTTGTCCCTGACACACTGCCGAGGGGCCTGAAATTACCGTAGTTGTTCCCGGCAGCGGAAATACAGTTACACTAAGCGGTGCCGATGACAAGCCATTTCCGCAGGCATTAACTCCCTGCACGGTTACAAAGTTGGATACTGCGGTGTTGCTGAAATTGACCAAAATACTGTTTGTGCCTGTTCCGCTTACAATTGTAGCTCCCGAAGGCAGCGACCAGTTGTAGCTTGTTGCATTGGCTATAGGAGCAACAGAGAATGGCACATTGGTTTGTCCCTGACAAACGGTTGACGGACCGGTTACAGATCCCGGTGCTGCCGGGAACGGATTAATTGTAATGAACTGAGTACTCTGACTGTTCGTATTTCCATCATTTACAGTAAGAGTAACAGTGAAAGTTCCCGGGCCTGTAAATTGAATATTTGATGGGTTTTGAGCTGTTGAACTTGCGGGCGATGGTGTTACCGGCCCTGCAAAAGTCCAGGTCCAGCTTTGTATGGACGAGCTTGGCGCAAAAGAGGCATCTGTAAATGAAATCGGATTTGTTGTAGATGCTGTTGCACAAAGCGATGTTGGCGACCAGGTGAAATTAGCCGTAAGCGGACAGGTGCCGCGTGTAATTGTAACGTTACTTGTTGATGGTGTACAGGGAGGATTCGTTATTGTCCATGTAAGCGTTACAACGTTGCCGGCAAGTAAACCGCTGAGTGTTGTGTTGGGTGTGTTTACATTACCCAGATTAGCTGTTGTAATTGAAGGATTGTTGGTTGATGCAATTGACCATGTTCCTGTACCCACTGTCGGCGTATTTGCTGCAAGCGTTGCCGTTCCCGTACAAACATTCTGATTGGTGCCGGCAGCAGAGGTTGTTGGCGGAGCATTTACGGTAACAACAAATGTGCGCTGCAAGGTATTGTTATTGTTTGCACCATCGTTAATGGTTACAGTAATTGTGGCTGTACCCGTTGCATTGGTTACCGGTGTGTATGACAGCGAACCCGATGCGTTTGGTGATGTATAGCTAACTGTTGGGTTCGGAATAAGTGAGGTGTTGTTAGATGTTGCAGTAATGGTAAGTGTTTGCGTTTCGCTTACCGCGCCCGTGCTTATGCCGCTCAAGCTTACCGACTGTATTCCAGAGTTACGGCAAAGTGCGGCCGGATTACTGATTGCATTGAGTGTTGGAGGTGTATTCAGTGTTTGGTTGTTAGCGGTGCCAAAGTTGCTGATGAGATAATTGGAGGTACACGATGAACCGTTGTACTCAATTACAGCAAAGTAGTAATATGAGTTTGACTGCAAACCTGTAATGGTAACACTGTTGCTGTTTCCGCTGTAAACTACATAAGTGCCTCCGCCAAGGTTAGAGCCAGTGCCAAAAGCAGCGTTTGCAGTATATCCGGTTCCGTCTGTTGGCAATGTGGTAACTGAACTTCCCTGACGGGCAAGTACAATACGGTTGGCTCCTGAACCCGCAGTAAAGTTGAGCGTCATACTGGTTTGTGTGATGCCCGAAATGGTAACTCCGCTGGCTGCTGTAGATGGCTCGGAATCTAATGAATTCATGGTATTCGCCAGAATGTTGATGCCGCTGCTTACTGATGAAGTTGCAATATCCGGACGGCCATCGGCATTGAAGTCGCCAACACTAACATTGATTGATGCTGATCCGCCTGATGGTGTAAAGTCAACGCGGGTTGCAAAACCGAATGAGCCTGTAGCTTCCCAAACAGAAATGCTGCTGGCTGATTCATAACCGAGCACAATATCCTGACGGCCATCACCATCAAGATCGCTGCATATTGGTGCGTATGCGCCTGATGCAAGTGTGGTTAGTGTTGAACCAAGAGTAAAACTTATGTTTCCGCTGGTTGATCCGTTATTGAACAAACGAAGGTTATTGCTTGATGTAGCAACTACCAGATCCGGCTTGCCGTCGAGATTGAAATCTCCGGAAGCAATATTTTTTACAGTGCCTGATGAAATAGAAAATGTTTGCTGAGCTGCAAACGAAATTGTTCCTGCTGTGCTTGTGCTTCGCAGTGTATAGAAATTGGCGCCGGTAAGTGAACCAAAAGCAATATCCGCTTTTCCGTCGCCGTCAAGGTCACGCACATACATACTCGATGGAGAAATGTTACCGACGTTGATATGAATGGGTGCATCAAAAGTAGGAGCAGCGAAAGTTCCGTTATTGCGAAGAACTGTGATAAAACTGCCGGAGAAATACCCCACCGCAATATCTGTTTTGCCATCACCATCAAAATCACCGGCTTTAATTATTGATGGAGAAGCTGAACTAAGCACCGGGAATTGCAACGGGGGAATAAACAACGAACCGTTTGATGCTATGCGATGTACCGATATAATTCCGCCGGTTGTATTGCCAACAATCAAATCCGGTCTGCCGTCCATATCCACATCTGCAATTTCACTGCTGTATGGATTTTCGGAAGTGGTGTAGTTGAGAACACTGTTAAACTGCGGAGGAGTGACACCATTTATGGAATTGCCGCGAAAAACATTTACAATATCAGAACCGAAGAGATTGCAGATAAGATCCGGACGACCATCGGTATTTACATCAAGCTGCCGGTGTTCGTAAGCGCCGGACGCAGTAGAAACTACCGAGTTGCTGAATGAACTTGTGTTGATAGTTGCAGCACATACAGATGTAACATTGAACTCCCGCGGTGATGCAGCTGTTAGTCCGTTTACAGCCACAGTTACCGGAACAAACTGTGCTCCGAATGGTACTGATACCGTTAACTGTGTAGTGGTTGCAGTAATAACAGTTGCCCGGGTAGCTCCGAAATAAACAAGATTGCTGGTGGTTGTCGGACTAAAGTTGGTTCCGTTAATGGTTACAACTGTGCCGATAGGTCCGCTGGTGGGTGAAATAGAACTGATGACGGGTGTTGCAC
>CALRTD020000175.1:0-8484 GCA_943371015.1 Synechococcus sp. UW140
GGCAGAGGAACTACATTGTCTGTGAAAAACGGTAAAATCATTTTTCGAACAAGAGACACTGAGAGTATGGAGTTCTTATTAAACAATCGTCGCGATGGCTTGGCTGCAGAAGTTGTACAATATAAACCCATTGATTGCGGCAATCCACAGTTTTATGAAAAAGCAAGTCGCCGAAACGGTCAATGTCTCTTTAATGGTAAGGTACAGAAGCCATTGTATAAAAGAAAACTAAAAAGGGGATTTAAAAAGAAAACCCGATACGATTTTAAAGAACGATTTCAGATTGCTTCTTCAAGAGATGATAGTTTGAGTTTTGCAAATAAAATAAAAGTCTGGCATAATGCATTTACTTATCCGTTCGATGCCGAATACTATGAAATTGTGTTGGGCACAGTACCAAAATCAATGTCAGGATATCTCGAAGTAAACCTGGTGATTATTCAAAAGAAAAAAGTCTGCCGTATTATTCATTTTACTTCTTATTGTGGTGAACAATGGAAAGTTTCAGCAACATCTGAACATCCGATTAGCTATTGTACCGATACACTGCGCTTGAAAACTGTAAAAGCGAAACGAAGCTTTACTGTGCCATTTGAACAAAATAAATATGAATTCTCACCAAAAGATATACGTCCTTTTTTAGATTCTCTTTCCACCTCTTCATTCATCATTCACAGTGCCATCATTGAAGCCTATGCATCTGTAGAAGGTAGCGAAACAATTAACAAGCAGCTGCAATTACGCCGCTCTCAGTCAATTATACAGGCCATGCAGGCCAATCAACGCGATACATTTCCCTTTACAATTTCTACCGCTGAGAATTGGGCACTGTTTGAAAAACAAATTCAGCGCACACCGGCATTGGCTATTTTCAAAGGGAAAAGCCATGAAGAAGTAAAGCAACTGTTGCTGGATACATCTATTGCGAGAACAGCCGAAACATGGCTTGCCAAACAACGGTATGCAAGAATAACTCTTAATATTAGCATACAGCCGCAACCGCAGCAGGCTTGTGAATGGTTGAACGATTCTTATAAAAAATGGACTGACAGCACTCTGAAATCAGTATTCAAACACTTATATCTCGATTCGCTTGAACGCCTTCAGGGATATGAATTTGACTTAATACGTCAAAACAAAGCTGACACCCAATGTTTCCGAAAACGAAAGTTCCCTCTGGGTGAAGATTTTTATACTTTGCGTTGGAGGCACGCCCGAATTATTCATCAACTTGATGTAAATAAAGATAGCCTTAGAGCAAATCAAAAACTCTATGCTGCAGTCTCTGCTATTGCATTTTCAGATACATTGAAACAAAAATACTGGGAGCCCGTTTTCTGTGCTGCTGAATTATACACCAGATATGGCTTTAAAAATAACCCTCTTAGTAATGATGATCCCCAGATTTTCCTTAACCTGCTCAATTGGTTAAATGAAAATGCACCAGATTCGATGAGAAAAACTATTAACAACATCATTCTAAGCTGGCATTACAATGCAGTACCCTATTATGATTCGCTCGGGAAAAAATACTTGGATAAAAAGGATATTAGTTTATATGCTATTTATGAAAATTGGAATTCAGAACAAATCACAGATAGTACCGCTATAAAACTTGCAAAGTTTTTAATTGAGTACAATGCTGTTTCACTGGCGCATAAAACACTTTATCAAATTGTACGAAAGCCGCAACCTAATCATGAAGCACTCATTCTGTACATTAAACTTCGGTACAAACACTATGAAAATGTGGACTCGGCATACTATAATAATTACCTTGCCTTACTTCGACAAGCAAAAACAATTCTAACACATGATGAATGGTGCGGTATGTTTGTAGGCCCGTGTAATATCAGCTTTCAGTTGTTTGACCACGAAGGTGCACGGGAACTTTATTGCGAAGAATGTTCAGCATATCCTAATTATGGGAAAAATCGGTCGAAATGGAAGAATAATGACTAGTAATCATCTCTCCACCAACTCAACCCGTACCACAAAAACAGTAACCGTATTTTTACTCCGCTTCAGTGAAACTGCAAAGCCGGTCAACACTCCGCTTCCGCTTCCTTTTTGTTCCGAGTTCAGCAAGGTTACTAATTCCTGAGCCGCTTGCTTTGCATCAAAATCATCAACATGATACGTTGCTGTCGCAATGCTTTCAACAAGTTTGTATTTCTTGCTAAGTTTCTTTGTCTTGAATGAAGCCGCTTTTTTGAATCGCTTTTCAGGTGTTGCTCCCGAAAAATTTCGTTTCCCTTCTGTTTGTTCGTGCGAAAAGTTTTTGCGGTTTATCACTAAATAATCAATATGCAATTGAGCTGCTGCTTGCAAATCATCGGAACGGGTTGATTCACCGCTGCTGCGATACAATTCCTCCAGCAACTGCACTTGCGACTGTTGCTGATTAAATTTCTTCCGCTTTTCCTGAACAGCTGTTGTACTTTCTGAAACCGTTCCCGACGAAACAGTTGAAGGTGCATAATACGGTTTTGAACTGAACAAATCGCAGCCCCAGAAGCGTCCTGAAGGTTCCAGAATATAAGCTGCTGCATGTTGCCAATGCCGGTCGCGAAGCATGTTGGCATTGTGCCCCGGCGATGATTTCCAGCTTGCAAAACTGTACTGTGCAATTTTCTCTGCAATTTCTGTGATGCGCGAACCATATACATGATTGTACTGTGCATTTTCACCAGTCCAACTGCAATTCCCTTTGTTGTTCACCACAAAATCATACCTGTCGCCGGGATCATCGCCGGTAAAGGAAGGTGTATTTGCTTCCTGGTTATGACTGAGCTGATCGTTCACCCTCATCCAGATGCAATGATTGCGCGATGCCAACCAAAGTGTATCGTTAAAGCGAATAGTATCGAGTTTATTTTCTTTGCGATATTGATTGATGAGCTTATGAAACTTCAAAGCAGCCAGCCGCTCAATTTTCATTACCGAATCTGAAGCCGATTCTTTGAGTACACCGCGCAGCCTTAACCGATCTGTAACCTGCAGGTGCAAACTTTCCTGTGCTTCGGCATAGCTGAAAAAGCCCGCAAGCAGATGGACGATGAAAATAAACAGGGGTTTCATTACTGGCTAATTTATCAATTAACGCAGCAAGAGTTTTTTTGTTGTAACTCCTTGCGATGTAATTACCTGAATGAAATATACACCGGCAGCTTCACCGGTAAGATCAATTTCTGTAATCTGTTGGTTAAACTGAGCACTGCGAACAATCTGCCCGAGCGAATTAGTAATTTGATAACTACCGGCTTCGGGCTGCGATAAGCTGAGCTGAAATACACCTTCGGTTGGATTGGGTTGAATGGAAAAGTTTCCATGTGCAAATTCCGACGCTGATCCGAGCGAAAGATCACAAGTGAGCGCTATCAGTTGTGCTCCTGTTACCCAACCATCGCCGCTGCATCCCCACAACGAAGAAACGAAACTTCCGCTTGCGCCTGTCGTATTCATCAGCTTATCAGCCATCATCATATTTTCGTTGCCCCAGGGATTGTTGCCTGTTGTTCCGACTTCTGCACGTTCGGTGAGCAACGGATCAGGAGTAATGTTGTTGGCACTGCTGTTCACACTGCAAAAAAATACGCCTACCAAACGTGTGCAAACGGTAGTTGTTACACTTGCGGCGCGAATGAAATTACACGAATCCTGAGCACCGTTGCTGCTGAAGGTATGCACCGGATTCAGTATATCCACTCCTGAATAAACAATAATACTGCCCACATATTGTTGTGAAGTAGCACCTGTGAAAATATAGGCCGCGGGTTCATTCGCTGTAACTACTTTGTAAAATGTGCTTAACTGAATAGAAGTATTGGATGAACCGCAACCCGATCCGGTATTCGAAGTTTCAGCAATGAGTGTCCAGCCCTGAGGCGGTGTAACAGAGCTGGCTTGCGAACACCAGCCCGAATGCACTGCCGCAATCATTACATCATTTACGGCTACACCGAGAGGCAAAGAAAGAGTTAACGCTGACGATGAGCCTATGCCCTGCGAAGCAGCAACAAAAGGCATTACGCAGCTACTGCATTGTGCATATAACATTGGTGTTGCAGCCAGAATTGCAAAAGTGAGTAGCAGTTTTTTCATGTGCCTGATTTTTTAGTAAACCTTAATCAGCACAATTTAGTGAATTTCAGCCCGGAGTACCTAAATAAAAAAGTTGCTGCACACTTCCCGTTTTTTTGACAACAACACTGATTAAGTGTTCGGGGTGTATGCAGCAACAATTTTTACTACTGATTCATGCGCACAATGCGCGGCTGAAATTTCCCAACGATCTCAACAAGGCTTTGCTGCGCATTCATCACCTCGTTGATGTCTTTATAAGCCTGCGGCGCTTCATCAAGTCCGCCGCCGAAAAGCGTTACACCGTGTTGCTGAAGCAGCTTATCCATCGCGCTTTTAGTAATCGACTCTTTGGCACGCGAGCGCGACATTAAACGCCCTGCACCATGTGATGCCGAATTGAGCGAAGCTGTATCACCAAGACCGCGGATAATAAAACCCGGTGCAGTCATTGAGCCCGGAATAATCCCAGCTTCGTCTTTTGCTGCAGGAGTTGCGCCCTTGCGGTGAACAATAACTTCACGCCTATCATGCACTTCCTTCCACGCAAAGTTGTGGTGATTCTCAATTACAGCCAGCGGCTGCAAATCAATTTCACGCGTAATGCTTTCGTGAATTACGTTGTGACATGCTGCTGCATAATCGCCCGCAAGGTTCATGGCCGCCCAGTAAGCTTGTCCTTCAAACCAATCCATAGGCAGCCATGCTAAATGCTGCATCTGGCGCGGCAAGCGGCACCACTGTTTTGCAACTTCGGTATAATGTCCGGCAATGGTTGCCCCCAAACCACGCGAACCCGAATGCGAAAGCAAGCCAATGTATTTCCCTGCTTTCAAATTACGCTCAGGCCAGTTGGCAGTAATTTCTACCTCGCCGAATTCTACAAAGTGATTTCCGGAGCCTGATGTTCCAAGTTGCTTGGCCGCTTTTGCATGCAGCTTACGCAGCAAGGCATACTCGCCAAACTCAGGACGGTCAATTACTTCGTGCGCACGCGGCTTGCTGTGTTCGCGTCCTGAACCGAAATACGTGTGCTTTAGCAAAGCTGTTTCAAGCAATTTATGCTTGCGTTTCAGCTCGTGCGCATGCATATCGTAAATCGTAAGACTCATCCGGCAACCGATGTCAACACCAACGCCGTAAGGAATTACAGCATTCTCCGTTGCAAGCACACCGCCAATAGGTAAGCCATAACCCGAATGCGCATCGGGCATCAGCGCACCGCTTACGGCAACGGGCAATCGCGCTGCTGCGCGCAGTTGATCTATAGCTGCGTGATCTACATGCTGCGCGCCGTAAATCACAATATCAACTGGTTTGCTGCGTAGTTCCTGCTCTGCCGGTTCTTCGGTTTTTACTTCCATAAAGCAGGCCGCAATTTGTGCGAGATGTTCATCACTTTCAAAATCTGCCGGCGATGCTTTTATGCTTTGCAGAATATCTACAGCTTCAGTAAATGTGCTGTGTTTATAGTGCTTCAGCATAACACGCAAAGCAGTGCTCACGGCTGCATCATTGGTATAACCAATACGGCGCAGGTCTTTTGCTGTGAGTTTTAGTTTTGCCATAAAGGACAAATTAATTTAACTGTTTGAAAAAGATACCGGGCTGCAATTTTCACCATACGTCCCGGCAAAGATGTTTCAGAAAACCGGATGTATGTATTTCCATACACACAAACCGGACGCTCGTCAATAGCAAGCTCATCATAAAATGAAAAACGTTTCATCGTTATTCTCCTTTCGTTTTGTGTTGCAGCCCGGCGGCCGCAGGTTGTTAATCGTTGTCACCATCTTCGTCGGCTTCAATTTCCGTGACAACCGGAGAAATTACGCCGTGTGTGTGTTCTGTTTCAGCCACCGTCCGAACACCATCGGTCCGGAGCATGATCCGAATGTTGTGTGTGTTCGTCATGACTCGTTTGTTTTAAAAAATTAGTGGACAAAACAGGAATCGAACCTGTGCTGCCGGTTCTTCAAACCGGTGCTCTGCCTGCTGAGCTATTTGTCCTCAGCTTGCTGTTTCGGAAAGGGCTTTAACCTTTACCCGCCATACGAATGGTTGCTCTTTCGTTTGAGCTACCGAATCAGCAAGAAGTATGTTGCCCCGGAAGGAATCGAACCTTCAACCCGCAGCGTAAAAATCTGCTGCGCTACCATTTGCGCCACGAAGCAATTTGTGCAGGAGCCGGGGGTTATCACCGGAAGGGAACCGGCCGGATTGCTTGGCAAATCCTGAGTTTCTGGCTCCTGCAACTTCCATTTTATTCCGGAAACAAAAAGCCCGGATTCGTTTGAAACGGATCCGGGCTGTTGAATGCGTGCACTGCATTCTTCAAGGCACATCAGTACCTCCGTATCCGTTAAGTTGATTTTCAGACATAACAATTCCGCACTTGCATACACCCGGAAGTGTATCAAGTAAGTAAATGCGTTTATGGTTATACCGTTCTGCCATGTCTGAATGCAGAAACGCCCGGCGTTTGTGGTTCGCCGGGCGTTTCTGATGAAAAATTATTGCTAATTTATCTCTCAGCACACAACGGCGCAGCGGGAAGGAACACGAGTTCCTTGCGATCGGCCTGCAGACCTATGGGTTGATTGCTTGAGATAAACATTTGAGTTCTTTTAGTGATTTATGCTGCAAATGTAACGAGTAGTTTTTCAATTTGTCAAGCATCGGCAAAAATATTTTTTGAAATTATTTTTACATGAGGGCTAAAACCCTTTACTGAAAGGCTTTTCAGAGGCATTAAACTATTTTTTGATGTTAGAATAGATCTGGCTCAAATAAAAATCTGACGAAACTATTTTCAGACTGGTCAATTAAATAGCAACTAAACTGAATAGCGTCCAAAATAATTTATCGCAGAAAAGAGTCTATATATTTGTATATGCATGAAAAGCTAATTGCACTGATAACATCTTCAGTGAAGATCAACATAATAGATTCCGAAATTATATGTCGGTATTTCGAGCCTCTTCATGCCCCGAAAGGAACTGTTCTTGAAAAAGATCGAACAATTCCGAGCTACTTATATTTTATCGTTTCCGGAATTGTACGGCAATACAAATTGACCGAAACAGGTAATGAAATAACAACACACCTCAATTGCCCACCAGGATTTATTACATCTTATAATCACTTCTCAGCGCAAACAGTAAGTGATGAAAATACAGCCTGTGTTACTACTTGTGAATTACTTCGTATTTCACATTCTAACATGCAGGATGCGATAAACAAGTATGACTTTTTTAAGCAATTCAGTCGGGAAATTTTAACTGCATCGCTTGCCTACAATGAACAGCGAACATTGGAACTCACAACACTGACAGCTGCTGAACGATACAGAAAACTTCTCAGCACCCAGCCCGAATTGGTTAAATATGTTCCGGTTCAGCACTTGGCCTCTTTTCTGGGAATTCACCCCGAAAGCCTGAGCCGGATCAGGCGACAAATCACTTCCTAACAAATGTCAGACGATGAATTAATGATGATCTGGAATTTTGCACAATCATCATTCATAAACATCAATGAAAACAAAAACATCATTTCTTCAGCTCATTGCAGCTCTGATTATTCTGCTGCCCTTTAGCGGTAATGCGAAGGGAGTAACAATTAAAAATACAGACTCATTACAAGTAAGTAATTCTATTTCTGTCGAAACTGATCCCGCATTTTGGTTTAGCGTATTACCACACGGGCCTGGCATTGACGGGAATATTGATTTCAAATTTGCGCGGTTTCCGCACTGGCGTTTGGGTATTCTGGGGTATGCAGGAAAATGGGGTGGTGAGTTCGGGCGCAAGCTTTTACTTACAGAAGATTTCACTGAAACTGATTGGGAAATTTCGTGGAATGGTATCGGCACAGAAGCACAGTACAGGTTCAATGCGAAGCAAACGAAAGGCGGATTTATAGCCGGGGGGCGCATCCAGTGGAATCAGTTTATTTACCGCACTGCCGGCAACAGTGAAGCGGGAAGAGCAAATCACCTTGTTCTGACACCTCAAATTGGTTATCAATGGTTCCCGGCTAAGAAATGGGGATTATATCTGCTTCCGTGGGCGGGTGTGCAAGTGCCGGTTGCGGGTTCTGATCAAATCTTTATTCATTCGTCGGCACGGGATACGCGGAAATCAATGGTTGTGGTAACCGCACACATTGGCTGGGAATTTACACTCCGCAAATAAAATTCAAATCAGCGAACCGTAAGTGTGCGTGAGTAAAAATTCTGATCTGAACACGCTATAATCTGATAACAGCCGCTATGCAAACGGTTTTCGAGATCTGTCGCCAGAACCGGATTCCCGTCGATATCAATGGTTACTTTGGAATAATATTCGTTCCCGGCTGCATCGGTAACAACAACCAGTAAAACATCTTCTTCTCTGCTGCACT
>CALRTD020000176.1:0-8483 GCA_943371015.1 Synechococcus sp. UW140
GATCACCGGTCCGATGATCTGTGCGATTTTACCGTGTTGCATGGAGCTTAGAGCTTATGTCTGAAATTCGGCGCAAAAGTAGCAACTTTTATTTGGATAAAATGCGGTAATGTTAATAATTGCTCCATAACTCAACCTGATTCTTCTCAGTGAAAAATCGTTCAGTTGTATTTGTTTGATAATGAGTGACTTGGAAAACTACCCGTTGCACTTGCAGGGAGGCGAAAAATACACTTTTGTGTTCGGCAGCATGGCCTTAACCCGATCCTGTGTTTCGCGGTTGATGAGAATGGTGCGCAAATCGAGCACTTTCAGGTTTCCGCTGATCTGTTTTAACTCGTCCGGAAAAACACTGATATTGTTGTTCCACAGGTCAAGCACTTCCAGTTTTTTGAGTTTCCCGATTTGGGGCGGAATGACGTAAAGTTCGTTTTGGTTTACCTCAAGTATGCGGAGCTCGCTCAGATCGCCAATTGTGCGCGGCATGTATTCGATCTGATTGCGGGAAAGATGCAGAACCTGAAGGTTTTTCAGCCGGGAAATTGAGTCGGGAATTTCGCGGATATTATTCCGGCTCAAATCCAAGTATTGCAGGTTTTTAAACTGACAGATTGCTTCCGGGAAACTGTCAAGTTTTTCTTTTCGGAGCACTAATTTTACCACGTTATCGGGCTGCTTCAGTGCTTCGTTCAGATCGGTAAAGCCCGCCATTGTATCTAACGTAAGCGAGTCGAGCAGGGCGGGAGCTTGTTGCTGCGCCTTGGCCGTAAAGCTGACAAGCAACACTAAAAGCAATTTACAGATCTTGTTTTTCATTCTTTAAAATTGCTGATGCCTGATCGCGGTCCTTATTCAATTGCGCGCGCAGTGCATCGATGGAGTCAAATTTTTGTTCATTCCGCAGGCGGTCAACGAAGCGAACAGAAAGGGTTTCGCCGTATAAATCGCCTTCAAATCCAATTACATTTACTTCTATTGTTCGGCTCAATCCGTTGTCAACTGTGGGGCGCACACCAATGTTAAGCATTCCGGGATAAGTATCGTTGCCGCGATTTACAAAAACAGCATAAACACCATCAGCCGGTATTAGTTTATACGCATCGTCGGGCTGAAGGTTGGCTGTTGGGAAACCAATTGTGCGTCCAAGCTGCCGGCCTTTAACTACCGTACCGCTGAGCTGATACCGATAGCCCAGATAGTTAGCAGCAGTGCGTACATCGCCGGTTGTGAGGGCGGTTCGGATGCGGGTTGAACTTACTTTTTCGTGTTCCACTTCGTGAGCCGGTATTTCTTCGACATCAAAACCATAAACCGGGCCAAATTCAACCAAATGGTCAAAACTGCCTTCGCGGTTGCGGCCAAAATGATGGTCGAAACCGATAACCAGTTTTTTGGTATTGAATTTGTTTACCAGTATCTGTTCTATGAATTCTTTTGACGAAAGCATAGAGAATTCACGGGTAAACGGATGAATGATAAGATGATCGATACCGGCCTGCTCAAGCAGGTGTTTCTTTTCTTCCTGAGTATTCAGCAAAAGTTGATGCTGATCGGGAAAAAGAACCATGCGGGGATGGGGGAAAAAAGTGAGGAGCACGGTTTCGCCACCCGTTTTTCGAGCCGTTTCGCGCAGGCGGCTGATAATTTGCCTGTGTCCGCAGTGAACACCGTCGAAAGTGCCCGTGGTTACTGTAGGAAACGGGGGGGGGACGAAATCATTTATGTTGGAATATATCTTCACAAAATAAAACGTAGAACAAACAATTGTTTGTATTTCGCCAAAAATAACCATTTTTGTGAGCCAATGATTTCGACCCCCTGCCCTAAATCGTCGGTAAGGCTCAATACGAATAATCCAAACGTGCTCAAAATCAGAGTTGTATTTACTTTGATACTGCTGCTTATGGCGGCAGGTATAAATGTGCACTCAACTCAAAACTTGAACAGTCCTGTGCCTTACGGCATAGAAAAGCGCCCCAAGCCCCGCGGTGCCGACTTCAGCAAGCTGCTTCCTTCTAGCATAGGTCCCTTTAAACGCAATTCGTTTATTCCGCCCAAAAGCGGTGAGCACGGTTCGGTTATCTATCAAAGCGGAAGTACTAAGATTTATATGCAGTTTGGGCGCTCCATTTCTCAGGAAGACGTGCAGCAAAATTTCAGACTCATTGTATCAGGTGCAACCAGCAACGGACGTGTGAAGCCTCGCATACTTGTTTCCGGTAAGGATCCGAGTTATGTGAAAATTGTTGATGAACAAAGTGCTTTCTTTGGCTGGACCCGTGGTTTGTATCATTTTACTGTTGATACTAAACTGGAGAAAGACATGGATGCGTTTATGACGCTTTTCCCTTATTAACTTAATAAAGTAAACGGCAGCGTATGCTTTACTGTAAAGCATACGCTGCCGTTTTTCTGGTTATCGTTAGAATCGTAAAGTAAGCATGAGCATCGCATTGCGGCCTGCCTGCGGGAAGTAATAGTTAAACTGCTGCAGTCCTCCTGAAATATATCCGAAGGTGTATCCGTTGCTGCTGAATTGCGTATTCAATACATTGTTGATTTGAATTCCGGCTGACAGTTCACGAATATTTTTGATCTCAAATTTCCACTGCATTCTGAAATCACAAAATGTATATGCGTCCAGGCTGCGTGAGAGATTTGATGTATTGTCGAGATACTGCCGGCCTACATGCTTGCCGGTGAGTGTGAATGTAAGTGGTTGTACCGGCATCCAGTTCAGTTGAGCTGCGGCTACAATGCCCGGGGATAATGCAATATCAGTTTCCCCGAAACGATTTTCGATTTGTCCGCCATTATCGTAGTCATCTACAAACTCAACATAATCGAAAATTTTGTTTTGGCTCAAAGCAATATTTCCGGCAATGCTCCACTTTTTAAAAGGTTGCCAGGCGGTTTCGAGTTCAATGCCGGCGCGCAAACTTTTATCTGCATTCTGGCGAGTGTATGCACCAACATCATTAATCTTTCCGGTTACCACAAGCTGATCGATGTAATACATATAAAACAGATTAGCCCCGAAGCGAAACTTACGTTTTGCATATTTGAAACCGGCTTCTGCATCATACAGCTTTTCAGCTTTCGGCCTGCTCTCCGGCGATGATTCTGTGTGGTCATCGCGGTTGGGTTCTTTACTGCCGGAACTAATAGATGCATAAACAGTAGTGTTGTTATTGGGCAAATAAGTAATTCCAATTTTCGGATTAAAGAAAAAGTAATCGGCTTGCTGAGTTACATTATTACTGTTTCTGTCAAAACCTTCAAATTCATAACTCACAAATCGTGTCTGCAAATCAGCAAACAAATTCAGTTTTTGTGTGGCCTGAAAATTTGATTTTGCATAAACAGTTGCATCGTTCTTTACAGCATTGTTAAAATAGTATTTGAAATCTTTCGGAATAAAAGCACCGGCACGTGTCCATTCAACAGTTCCGTAATGATCGCCGGTGTATTGATTGGCTGCTCCGCCAATAATTACCTGCCAGCGATTTGATACTTTTCCGGTAAAGCCCCATGTGAAGCCGTAGAACCAATTGTCGAGCCAGAGGCGGCGCACCAAATCACTTTCGGTAATTGTATCATTACCGTCAATTACATTGGCAAGATTGTAATCGGCCAGCGTACTTCCGGCTTTGTACTGTTCGTAGTACCCAAGGCCGCGTGTTGCATGCAGTGCAGCATTGAGTGCCCACTTTTCATTCAGTGTCCAGGCGGTGATGAGCTGATAATGCGTTTGTTTGTAGTTATCAGTTTCATTATTGTAATAGCTGATGTTTCCTTGCGAGTCGTAAATTTCGCCTGCAGGATTGTAGGTGAAGTTGCCGGTTTTAATAGAATCTTCGGGCACTCCATACCAGGCTTGGTATGTTTTTTCGCTGCCTCCGAAAACAACGGCTTTCACAAATCCGCGATCACTGTACCAGCCTCCTGTTGCTTGCCATGATTGCAGCGTTGATGCTGCCCGGTCGATATAACCATCGCTGGTAATTCGTGACAGGCGACCGTCGAAAGCCCAGTGATTGTTAATGAGTCCGGTTCCTGTTTTCAGTGTAACGCGGCGTGTGTTGAAAGAGCCTGCGGAGATCATGAAATCTGTGAATGCAGAATCGCGCAGGCCGTCGGTTTGCATGTTCACAGAGCCTCCAAAAGCCCCGGCACCGTTGGTTGAAGTTCCAACCCCGCGCTGTACCTGAATGCTTTGAACCGACGAGGCGAAGTCAGGCATATTCACCCAAAACACGCCTTGCGATTCGGCATCGTTAATCGGAATTCCGTTTACCGTAACATTGATGCGTGTAGCATCCGTGCCGCGGATGCGGATGCCGGTATAGCCAACACCAGCTCCTGCATCGGATGTTGAAACCACAGACGGGAGCAGGTTGAGCAGCACCGGAACGTCTTGCCCGAAGTTCACCGCCGCAATGTCTTCGCGGTTCATTTGTGATGAAGCCATTGCCGAATTTTCGCCGGCTCGGGTGGCCTGCACAACAACTTCCTGCTGAAGATAAACAGCAGAGCGCAGTGCAAAATTTTTCTCAGTATCACTGCTGATCTGCACCGTATCGCGCAGCGTTGTGTAACCGAGCAAACTTACTTCAACTGCATACCGGCCTTCGGCTAAACCGCTTATCGTGTAGCGGCCTTCGGCATCGGAATATGCTCCTGAAAAAGTTCCTGAAATTTTTACCGCCGCATACGGAAGTGCCTGACCGTTTTCGGCATTGGTAATTGTGCCCTGCAGCTTGTGGCGGGCCATTGTGCTTAGCGGCAATAGCAGAGCCGCCTGCAAGAGAAGAATGTAACGCATGTAATGAATCTGTTGCGATCCGGAAACTTCCTCGTTAAAGGGAAACGGCTCTTTCTCCGGATCCTGTCCCTACGCAAGAATTACCTTGTTCAGGTGCGTGCAGTTGATTGTTGAGAAATCAACTTACACCGGGTATGATCTCAGCCTTTGCTGCTGTAAAACAGCATCAGCACCCCTTTGGATCGGGGCAAAGGTATAAAAGTTTCTTGTGCTTTCTCCTTCAAATAAAATTTAATGTTGGCGCTGTTTTATGCATCATTAACAAGATTGACCATATCAATTCTTGGGATAACAAATAGATTTGCCAAAACCACTTTGCTATGCAAGTTAGCTTTAGTACAACCGAAAAATATTTTCTTGAGGATGAGCGCGTATTGCTGAAACCACTTGAAACAAGTGATGCCGAACACCTCATTCCGTTTGTTGAACAGGAACCTGAAATTTGGAAGTACTCACTCATTTCTGTAACAACACCTGCCGAAATGAGGCATTACCTGAAACTGGCCGAAGATGCGCGTAATGAACAGAAAGAATATGCATTTGCAGTAATTGACAAACGCAATAATCGGTATGCAGGCAGCACGCGGTTTTATGATATCCAGTTAAATGCTTCTGTGGTTCAGCTCGGCTATACGTGGTACGGAAAAGAATTTCAGCAGACCGGACTAAACCGGCATTGTAAATATCTTTTGCTTCAGTTTGCATTTGAAACCTGCGGCTTTGAACGTGTAGAGTTCAGAGCTGATGTCAGAAATGAAAAAAGTATAGCCGCGATGAAAAAAATCGGATGTGTTGAAGAGGGGCGAATACGCAGCCACAATTGGCGGCCAGACGGAGGGCGGCGTGATAGTATCGTATTAAGTATTCTGAAAACCGAATGGACGGATTCAGTGAAAGAGCACTTAGGGAAATTAATTGGGAAGTAATTAAATCATTTCGCCAAAATGCTTTCGGATAGCATTAATTGCACACATAAGCCGTGCTTCATATCGCCCGCTTATTATTTCAAAAGGAAGTTGGTATTCTTCGAGTGTACGTTTGTATAAATTAAAAAAATAGTCGCGGCGTTGTGAGTTTACACGAACCGGATCTGCTATCCATGGCAAATCGTTACTGGTAAGTAAATACAGGTCGTAACGGTGTTCGGTTATTTGCTCTTCAATCCATTTCGGACAGTTACCAAAAACATCTTCACACCAAATTGCTGAGGTAATTAGTTCAGTATCTGTTATGAGTATTTTTTTTGCACGCAGCGAAAGTTCTTCTTCGTGTCTTAAGTGTTGGCGTGTAATATCCTCAACATCTGTAATGCCGTAATCACCGGGATTTAGCGTCATGTATTCGCGGGCATATTCGGGTACCCATACAGTATCAAACCGTAATGCGAGTGCACGGGCCAAAGTTGTTTTGCCCGTACTTTCAGCACCAATCAGGGCAATACGCTTTATGTTTTGAGTTGTTTTCTCCATGCAAAGTAGCCCGCAAGAGCCGTAAAGGTATAAATCAGAAACAATATCGAAGTAAGCGCATAGCCTCGTTGTGCATAAAGGAAAATGTAACAAAAATCGGCAGCAATCCAGACCAGCCAATTTTCAAGGTATTTCCTTGCCGTCATCCATGTTGCCGCAAAACTCACAACGGTGAGTGCTGCATCGGCAAAAGGAGCCGGAGAGGAAGTAAATTTTTGTTGTGCGAATCCAAGAATTAAGGCAAGCGGTAAACAAATTACAAGCAATTGTATCCATCGCTTGTTAGGCATTCTTGTAATATCGGAAACTGATGCATTTTCATTTTTCTTTTTAACCCAGAACCACCATCCATAGGCGCCAACAATGCAGTAATAAATTTGCAATACAGCATCCAGATTCAAACCAATTTGAAAATTAATTCCGATGTAAAGCAGTGAGCTAATAATTCCGGCCGGCCAGCAAAGCGGATGTCTCAGTGCTGCCAGTACTACGTACACAGTGCCTGCAATTACAGCAGTCCATTCAACCGCCGAAGTAAGTTCGACTGCGTGAATAAATTGCTGGTAAAATGAATTTTCGGCAACGTTCATGAAATGTTTGTAGCTGCTGATTGCAGTTGAGCCACAATATTCAAAAATTCTTGCAAAGGATCATCGGCATTCCAAAAACTGTTTTGAACGGCTATCCCTCCGAATCCGATTTGGCTTAGTTCAGCCGCATTTTCAGCGGCAATTCCACCGCGTGCAATTACGGGAATATTTTTTTTGCTGATGGCCGTTTTCAAGCTCACTAAATTAAAACCCGTTGCAAATTTTTTGGTGTGCCTGTCATACAATGGTCCAAGCATAACATACGTGTATTTGCCCTTTTCACTATACAGCTGAGCCAGTTTATGAAAGCTGGTAGAAATTAAAAGTGATGGTCTGCGAGCTTTTATCCAGCGCAGTTTTATCCAGTTGCTCAACTTTCGGCGGCGGTGCACGCGTGTAAGATGTATTCCGCCAAGTTCAAAACGGAAGACTAATTGATGATGGCTGTGGATAACAATATGCGAATGGAAATGTGCCGGAATGGCTTTGATATAATTGCTCATTTCAGCAGTACTCATACCCGGCTTACGCAGGTGCAGTGTTTCGAGTCCGTGCTCGAACAAAGTAGTTACCAGTGCCGTTTCGTCAGGCACGGTGTCGGAATTTGTTATGAGTATCAGTTTCATGTGCAGGGTGCATGAACTGCGTCAGCAATTTCTTTCAGCAAATGTGGATAATCTTCGAGAATATTTCCGACAACAATTACATCGGCACCGGCAATACAACTTTTTCGTGCCTGTTCTGCCGTGCGAATTCCGCCTCCGGCTAGCAGCGGAACACTAGTAGCCGCACTTACAGTTTGAATAACAGCTTCCGGTACGGGCTCATCGGCACCGCTGCCGGCTTCCAGGTACAGTAAACTGAGACCAAGTTGCTCGCCGGCCAATGCTGTACAGGCGGCTATTTCCGGCTTGTGGGCAGGCAGCGGAATCGTTTGGCTCATGTAATGCACCGTGGTTGGCCGGCCAGTTTCCACCAGCATGTAGCCGGTGGATAAAATTTCCAGACCGCTGCTTTTTATTTGAGGAGCTGCCGCCACATGCTTGCCGATAAGCAGTTCCGCATTGCGGCCGGAGATTACAGACAGCAGCAGAAGACCGTCGGCATGTGTGCTCAGCTGCAAAGCATTGCCGGGAAAAAGAATCACAGGTATGCTGCTGGCTGCTTTTATTGCCAGAATGCATTCATCAACCGCAGCAGTATGCAGCAGACTGCCGCCTACAAGAAAAAAATCGACTGCTGCCTGTTGTGCATGCCCGAGCAGCTCTGGCAATGCTGATATTTTATCAGGATCAATTAATACCGCAAGGCTTTTTTTTCCTTCAGCTTTTCTTGAATTCAGCAGATTTCGGAGTTTATGTCGCATCCGGAGCAGGCAAGGTGTAGGCCATCATATACGAGGAACAGTGCTCGTAACGGATTGTTTTTTCAAAATTAATGTTTTCGTGATGAAGAACGGCAGTAAGTTCGCCCTTCTCATTGTAATCAAACGGATTTACTGTGATATTATCTTTGAGAGATACACCCTTTTTTCCGTAAAGCTTATAAAGCGCTTCTTTGGCACACCAATAAACATAGAGCGTTTCAGGATTCTTCCCG
>CALRTD020000177.1:0-8481 GCA_943371015.1 Synechococcus sp. UW140
AGAAATTTTCGGTGATTCACTCACCATTCTTACCCGCAGCAACGACCAAAATCCGCAAGGCGGCTATCAGCGTCCGCAGGGCGGTTACCAGCAGGGTGGCGGCTATCAGCAGCAACAGCAGCAGCCTGGTTCTACAGGTGGTTTCCAGCAAACCAGCAACTACCAGCAGCAGCAGCAAAACTATCAGCAGCAGCAAACATTTAACGTAGATCCAACCAGCGACCCGATGCACCCCGCAGTGCTTGGTGATTCGCCCGACGATTTACCGTTTTAAAGAACATCTCATAAAACTCAACATATCTTCGTTGGACTTGTCGCGAAAATCCTCATTTACAAATGTAAACTCCGGTTTTCGCTCCTGCGTCCGCCTCAATCTGTTAAGTTTTATGAGATGCCCTGACTAGCTACACAATAAAAAACCGGATGCCCAAACATCCGGTTTTTTGTTGTGCGGTTTCGCACGAATAATCGCTATTTTCGGACTTGCTGATGCTGAAGTTCAACCATATTGTAAATATTTACACAGCAGCTCCGGGTTCAGAGGCTGATATAGCGCAGGCTGTGGCGTTGGAATCGCTGCGGCGTGCAAAGAGCGCGGCAGAAGGAATTGCAACGGTTGAATTGCAAGTTATTGCTGATGCCGAGGATACGATTTCGCCGCCCCGTGGCTTTGTATCGCTTCCGCCGCTGCGGCGTTCTATCCTTAGTTTCGGCACGTTTCTTTCGCAGCGCCGGCTTCCGGTTTTTGCTGATGTACTCAAAGCTGCGGTGCATGCTTCGCCGGCCAATTACATTGTTTACACCAATTCCGATATAGCTGTAATGCCCGGCTTTTACAAAATGCTGGCGCACTACGCAGCAAAAGGCTACGATGCTTTTGCCATCAACCGCCGCCGCATTCCGGCTCGTTTCACCGGCCCCGAACAGCTCGAAGAAATGTATGCCGAAGCCGGCGAAACGCATACCGGCTACGATACAATTGTGTTTAAAGCGGAGCTGTTTCAGCAATTTACGCTCGGCAATGTGTGCATTGGTATTCCGTTTTTTGATACCGTGCTCATGCACAATTTATATGCACATGCCGAAAACTTCAAGCTCTTTACCGGCAAGCATCTTACATTTCATATCGGAATGGAACTGGTGAAACGCTGGGGTGATTCAGATCAATACGCACACAACCGCCGCGAATACAAAGCTGTGCTCAAAGAACTGTATCCGCAGTTTAACATCGAAAAGTTTCCGGGTGCAGCATTGCCGTTTTTTGTGCGGCATTTCAAATGGCTGTTGAATCCAACGTTTCATTATCCTACAATGCTGCGGCTTGATCTTTCGCAGCTTGGCAGAAAGCGCAGGAAATATCCGAAATACGAAAACCGAAGTTTGCGAGAACGCTGGTATGATGTGGTGATCCGGCAGATTAATTTTCCGGATGAAGACTGAGTTTTGGCGGGGTGATAAATGTGGTGTTGTAAAGCTTTCGGGAAATGAAGTCTGGAGACTTCATTCAAATCTTACATCAAGTCTGGAGATTTGACGCATCTTTCCCAAATTTTACCTCAAGTCTGACGACTTGACGCATCTATGAATCTGCCTAGCTAAAGAGGGGATTTTGAGTTTTTGCGTTTCAGCTTTCGGCGAATTTTTTCGCGCAGGAAGCCGGGCAAAAATTTGAGTACCGGATGCTTTTGTTCGAGGGCTTGCTGCGCGTGCATGGCGCGAACGTTTGCACAAACTTCATCTTTTGCATCCCGGTATTCAGGAAGCAAAATATCTACAATTAAAATGTACCTGTCGTTAGGTGTATGATTCCAGGCACGGTGTTTATGCGCATCGCAAAACATGATCCAGCGGCCTTCGTACCATTCACGTTTTTTGCCGTTTACTTCAATGCCAATATCGGGCAGCTCGCCGGGAACCTGCAAACCGAAATGACAACGGAGAATTGCATTGGTATCGCCATAATGCGGATGAATATCGGCGCCGGCTTCGAGTTTGCTTAATGCGGCAGAAGTAAGGCCATCAATTCGCTGAAATAATTCGTCGAGTGCCGGAATGGCCTTGCAGGCCGCATCATTGCGAACGCCCCAGTTGTAAAAAGGCTCAACTTTCCAGCCGTCGGGGCGCGAAACCAAACCTTCATAGAAATAAGGTTTCAGCGAATTGCCTTGTTGGTTCAGCCATGTTTCAATATCTGTGCGGATGCGCTCGTAGTTTTCTTCAGCCCAAACTGTCCAGGTATAGGCCGCAGGATCACTGAACGCCGGCATATTGCCCGGATATCTTCCGCCGAAATATGAATACCAGATTGCTTCTTTGCTCATGGCTCAACCGTTATCACCAATTTAGCGCGCTGTTCGGCTGTAAATGTGGCATGTATGTTTAAGATGTTTTTAGCAGCATCTTCATTCGGATCAGAAATTACGCAGGTGAATACATTTCCCCAGCGGCGTTGCAGGATTTCGCGGAGCGGCCTCGTTTTCTCAAAAAAAGAATGCTCAGTAAGAATGTATTGCTGATTCTCCACATTGTCTTGTCCGGGCATTAATTCATACCCCAAACTTTTGTTAAAGCTTATTGCATGGGTGTTTGTGCGTAAAACAGTAACATAATTGAGTTCGAGACCAAGCCGATAAGAAGTTTCGATGAACAGCATCACTGCAGCAACCGGAATAGTTGTATTCCACCAACTCTCATCCCAAATAAAAATTCCGCCTGATCCGGTAATTTTTTTCTCCCAGTCAATATCACGTCCGTTTATGAGCCCGATAAATTTACCTTCAACTTCTATTAGAAAATAACCATGATTGCGGTTATTGACTTTTTTAAACCAAACTTCCTGCATCTCGGGAGTAATTTCTTCACGATACTCCATAAACGAGCGAATACGTTCAGTGTTTCGCCAATGTCTTACCAGCTCAATATGTTCGTGTTTGATGCGAACTAATTTTATTCCGTAGCCCGATAAAATCATTGAAGTAAGTGTTTAGAGAACTTCTGCTACAGAAAATGGCGGTCTGCGATTTTGCAACTGGTACAGTTTAAATAAATACTGACCAATAATACCCATGCAAAACATGAGCAAACTGGTTGAAAACAGCACCACTACAATAATTGCCGTAAAGCCGGGAAGTGAGCCGTACATGAACTTGAGCCATAAAAAACGTAAGCCCAGTAAGAATGTAGTGACCGAAACAACAAGTCCGATCCAGGTCATCAGCTTGAGCGGAAATGCGGTGTAATGGATGACCATATCGAGATACAGTCCGAATAGTTTTGTGCGACTGTATGTTGATTTTCCTTCCTGCCTCGGATGATGCTCAACGGGAGTTACTTCGATGCGGTTGGTGTACCAGTGAAGCACTTCATCAATAAATAAAATACCGGCTTGCGGATGTTCCGCAATCTTGCGGGCCACCGGCGTGCTGATGAGCCTGAACGATGTTTCGATGCCGGAGTTATTAGACAGGTAGCGTGATGAACGGCGCATGGTCCAGCTTCCGGCATTGCGCCAGCCCGAATGCTGTTTTGAAATGTATTGGCCGTAAACTACATCGGCATTGGTTTCAGAAGCTTTGGCAAGTAACTTCGGAATTTCGGAAGGGGGATGCTGCAAATCATCGTCCATGGTAATAACCACGCTTCCGCGCACAAATCCAAAGCCGCAGGCAATAGCATTGTGTTGTCCGAAATTCCGGCGCAACCGAATTGCTTTTACCAGTTCAGGGTGATCTCGCTTGATGCTTTGCAGCTCGGCCCAGCTATTGTCTCGGCTGCCATCGTCAACAAAAATAACTTCCCAGTTTCGGCCGCTGAGTGCTGCCGAAATTTCGGAATACAGTTTTTGCAGCGTAGGCTGACTGTTGTAAACCGGAATGACAATCGAAATGTCGGGAGTTGCTGTATTCATCAGTTGCCGAGCAGAAAGCCGCCGTCCAAAATAAGATTTATTCCGGTTACCCAGCGCGATGCAGGCGAAAGCAAGTACACAGCAGCATAAGCAACATCTTCCGGAAGCCCCGCACCAAGCGGATAATCGGCAATGTGCTTGTCCATTTCTTCTTTCGAAATATCGGTTTCCACACGGTCGTAAAGCGGTGTTTTTACCATACCCGGCGAGATGCAGTTGGCGCGGATATGCTGCGGAGCAGTTTCACGTGCCAGTACTTTTACATACGATTCGAGCGCCGCTTTTGATGCGCCGTAGATAGCTCCGCCTTTTGGCGGATGATTGCTGGAAATAGAAGAGAGGTAAACCAATGAAGCCTCGCGGTTGAGCTTTTTCAAACGCAGCAAGCCCGCGGTAAGCATAGCCGGTGCTTCAAAATTAAGCTGCATTTCGTCTAAGCGCTTCTCACTTAAAAATCGAATCGGAAACGATTTTACACCTCCTGCACAGTGTACCATTCCGTCGAGCTGCGGAAGCTGTTTGAGCAAATTTTCGCGCCCGTCGATAGTGGTAAGGTCTGCTGCAACTAAAGTGTGTTCATGTCCGGAAAGCTGCGCCAGTGTTTTCTGAAGCTCTTCCTCATTACGCCCGCTCAGCACAATTTTTGCACCTTGCTGTGCAGCTGTAATACATACCTGCCGGCCAATTCCCGAGGATGCCCCGGTTACGAAAATTGTCTTGCCGGTTAAACTGAACGCTGTTGTTTGCATTTGAAATCGGCTGCCGCTTCTGATACGTCAGTTGATACAAATCAACAAATAAAAAAAAGCATCTCCAATTCAAAAGACCGGTTTTACCTCCGATTACTCATCGGCAAACAGCAGCAGTAATCAGTAAACGATAAATTTTGTGCGCGCCAGTTGCTTGTTTCCCTCCCAAAGAACCAGTGTGTAAGTTCCCGGTGCGAGGTCTTTCGTAGTAACATCAAGTGTTTGATCAGAATGTTGTGTTACTGCTGCTGCTACTTTTCGTCCACTGATATCAAACACTTCTGTATTTAATTGATTCACTGATTTATTTACGGTAATCAGAAAATTTCCGCCTGATTGAATCGGATTTGGTGAAATGGACAGATCAACTTGTGCGCTTGTTTCTGCTACACCAACCGACGAAAGAGCACATTTGCAATTATCACGTGCAATAAGATCGAGATACTGTGTGTTGTTTACGGGACTGAATGTTAACGGCACACTGCCCAACACATTTCCTGTAGTTGTATTAATGGTTTTGAACCCGCTCACATCACTGTAATGAAATAGATTAACCGGCGAATTGATTTCGGCAGTGCACATGTAAAATCCCTGTGTTGTTATGCCTTGTGATGAAATATTGGTTACCGCTCCGGTTTGCAGATTCATTACTGCAGGATACATTAAAGATGAATTCACATCTCTGTTCATGCCATACATAACACTGTCTTCGCAATCCCAAAGCGAAAGCTCAAAATAGGTGCCGGGTCCGGTAAATGTTGGATTAACTGTTGAGAGAACCAGTCCTGTTGCCAAACTAACACTGTGAAATCCCAAAATGCCGTTAAAATAATAAACACCGGCATCAGGATTTATAGAGCCTTTTGTGCTGGCTACAAAGCCTGCATCAATTGAAACAGGAGAAATAATTGTAATTACGCCTGTAAGCGGATCAACGCTGGCCAGCTGCATTGTTGATGGTGTCCGGTAAATCCCGTAAATCAGAGAATCGCGACAGTTGTACTGCGGCATTTCAAAGTAACTGCTTGCGGGGACATTTATCTGTACCTGACTTACAATTTGTCCCGTGTTGATGTCCACGCCCACAAGGCTGTCGGGCTTTGAGAAGTAATAAATGTCGTTTACCGGATCAATGGTTGCGTAACACGCCACCACAAGACTTGCTATCGGAGAAGGGGATATTTCAGTTACCTGTCCTGTTTGCGGATCAAGTGAAGCCAGAAAAAAACCGTTGGAGTTTTGGCCATAAGAAAGCCCATACAACGTTGTAATTGTTTGTGAATAAAGGATTGATCCAAGCAGCAGGGCAAATACCGTGAACAGCTTTTTCATGGCCGGCGGGGTTATTTTAGTGAACAATAAACTTGACCGGGCTACCTTTTTCCATACTGGCATAATAGCAGCCGGGAGCGAAATTTGCTGTGGAAATTAGTGAAAATACGCTTCCCGCGCTCACTTCCTGCTGTGTAATTAATTGTCCCTGCATATTGAAAATCAGTAATGTCCGGTCCTGTTGCGCCTCTTTGAAGCGGAGGGTTAACAAACCGCCAGTTTCAGTAGGATTGGGAAATACCTGAAGCTGCTGTGCTGTGATTTCGTTTATACCAACATTCGGATTTGACAATACACATTTACAATTGTCGCGGGCAATCATATCGAAATAAATATTGCCCGGAACAGGTGAAAAGCTCAATGGCGGAGTAGGCAATACATTGCCCGTAACAAGATCAAACGTTACGAAAGCCCCGTTAAAAAAGTGAAACAGGTCGGAAAACGGATTAATTTCAGACATGGCATTCACAAGAATGGCCTGTCCCATAGAAGTGTTGGAGAGATTGGTGACCAGTCCTGTGGTCGGATTAATTGTGGCCGGGTAGAGTGCCGCCGGTGAACTTGTGCGGTTTACACCGTAAATGATACCATTATCGCAATTGTAAGTCATCATATCAAAAAACTGGCCCGGCCCTGAAAATGATATGGTTGATTGGGTAACGGGCAAACCTGTAACTAAATCCAGTCCCATCAATATATTGGTAGCCGGAGAAAAATAGAAAATATTATTTACCGGGTCGAGGGTTGACTTGGCATTCAATACATATCCAGCTGCAACAGATGAGGGCGAAATTGTGGTCAAAGTCCCGGTATTAACATCGATCTTGGCCAGATAGCATTCTGCAGGAGCGCTGGTGCGGTAAAGCCCGTAGAGTGTAGAATCAGCACAATTGTACTGCATCAGATCAAAATAAGAGGGAAACGGTATATTCAATACCAATGAATCTGCCAGACCAGTAACAAGGTCAACCGAAAGCAGAACTCCGGGGCCAATTCCGTAGTAAAACTTTCCGTTAACCGGATCAATAGCCGAAAGCGGGTTAAGTGCATACCCTTGAGAAATAGAGGCCGGTGAGATTTCAGTAACGACACCGGTGCCCGGCTGCATACGGGCCAGAAAGATCTGTGCCGGGTTAAAATCTCGGGCAAGGCCATAGATCGTTGACGTATTTTGAGCCTGAAGCAAACAGGGCAGGAGAAACAGTGCCAGGAGGAGTTTTTTCATAAGGGGTATTGTTAATAAGTTGCGGCTGTTTTTGGTACGGAAATAGAAAACACCTGAGAATCAGCTATTGTTTCCTGAAAAAATATTTTAACTGCATGTTGTTTGTATCAAAGATTTAGTACCTTTGCCGTCCCCAAAAACTGGACTTGGGGTACTACATTTTTGCAAAAACTGTTGAAAACCAACTAATTAATAAGTTCACATGCCGACAATTCTCCAGCTCGTGCGTAAAGGCCGCCATTCTGCTCCCAACCGGAGCAAATCGGCTGCTCTGGACAGCTGCCCGCAAAAACGCGGAATCTGCACACGTGTTTACACCACCACACCGAAGAAGCCGAACTCGGCACTTCGCAAAGTAGCCAAAGTGCGTCTGACCAACAAAATCGAGGTTATCGCATACATTCCGGGTGAAGGACACAACCTCCAGGAGCACTCAATTGTGCTGGTTCGCGGCGGTCGTGTGAAAGATCTTCCGGGAGTACGTTACCACATCGTTCGTGGTGCACTCGATACAGCTGGTGTAGAAGGCCGTAACCAGCGCCGTTCTAAATACGGAACCAAGAAAGCCAAAGCAGGTGCTGCCGCAAAAGGTGCTGCTAAACCTGGTGCTAAGAAAAAATAATCGCTGACCGCTTCATTTTTACTCTACTATGAGAAAAGCCAGAGCCAAAAAACGCATTCTGCTCCCGGATCCGAAATTCAACGATATCCTGGTTACGCGTTTTGTAAATAACATGATGTATCAAGGCAAAAAATCAACTGCCTACAACATCTTCTACGACGCGATTGAAATCGTAGCTAAACGTACTGAGCAGGACGGCCTCGAAACTTGGAAAAAAGCCCTCGCCAACGTTACACCGAATGTGGAAGTTCGCAGCCGCCGTGTTGGTGGTGCTACTTTCCAGATTCCGCAAGAAATCCGCCCCGAGCGCCGCACAGCCCTCGGTATCAAATGGCTGATTAACTACTCTCGCAGCCGCAACGAAAAATCTATGCCCGCTCGTCTGGCTGCTGAAATCGTTGCCGCAGCTAAAGAAGAAGGTGCTGCTTTCAAAAAGAAAGAAGACACCCACCGTATGGCTGAAGCCAACAAAGCATATTCGCATTTCCGCCTGTAATACTTGAGCTGAAGGAACACAATGAGCGATCTTCGTTTTACACGTAACATTGGTATTGCCGCACACATTGATGCCGGCAAAACCACAACTACAGAACGTATTCTGTACTACACCGGTGTTAACCACAAAATTGGTGAAGTACACGATGGT
>CALRTD020000178.1:0-8467 GCA_943371015.1 Synechococcus sp. UW140
TGGTGGAGTGAATGGTGTAGCGCGCATTTGAGGTATTGATAACCACATAGTCTTTGAGCGCTTCAATGAAGTAAATATCGCGGGTGCGCACTTTTACAAGGCGCGAGTTCGATTTTACAAAGATGATGTCTTTGCTGTCTTTGTTCTCAACAATCGAATACAGGAAATCACGCTCTTTGCGCATATCTGTTTCTTTCTGGTGCTTGTAGAGCGCCATTTCAATAGATGTGCGGAGGTCGATTTCCTTGAATGGTTTTATGATATAGCCGTAAGGTTCGGTGATCTTTGCTTTGGTGAGTGTACTTTCATCGGCATAAGCAGTGAGGTAAATAATTGGAATGCTGAAGCGTTCACGAACTTGCTCGGCGGCTTCAATTCCGCTCATATTTCCTTTCAGCATAATGTCCATCAGCACGAGATCGGGCGTCTGTTCTTCAACTGTGCGAATGGCGTCTTCACCGTTTGAGCAAATTGCCACAACATTATAACCGAGCTTACGTAAGCTCATCTGGATATCTTTGGCAACAATGCTCTCGTCTTCGACGATCAGAATATTAGTTTTTGACATGCTGAAATTACTGGTTTGCAGGAGTACTGGTAAATTCGATGGTGAATTTAGCGCCTTTTTTGTTTTCCTGCTTTATTTTTCCGTTGATTTGTTCAACAAGTGTAACAACAAGTTGAAGTCCGAGTGATTCTGTGTTGCGGTAATCAACCGTTTCCGGGAGTCCGGGGCCGTTGTCGGCAATTACAATTTTTATGTTTCCTTTCGACTCGGTTAGCTTTAGCAAAATTTTTCCGTTGGGTTTATTTTTAAAGGCATACTTCAGCGAATTCGAAAGCAGTTCGTTAATGATCAGGCCGCAGGGAATGGCGATGTCAAGGTTCAACTGTATCGGCGCCAGATCAAGTTCAAGCTCCGGAGGAGATTCTGAACTTGCATACGAATGCATGAGATTGCGGGTTACGTTTCCGATGTAATCCGAGAAGTTAATGTTCGAGAAGTCTTTGGTCTGGTAAAGACTTTCGTGAACAAAAGCCATTGATTTTATACGGTTTTGACTATCGTGCAGCAGCTCCAGTGTTTTCTTGTCGCGCACATAGGCTTTTTGCAAATTAAGAATGCTGGAAATCACCTGCAGGTTGTTTTTAACCCGGTGGTGTACTTCTTTCAGCAGCACTTCTTTTTCTTTGAGCGACTGGCGCAGATTGGCGTCCACGGCCTTTTTCTCGGTTATATCATGCGCAATGCAGGAGAGTTCTACAATTTCTCCCTTTTCATTTCTGATCGGGTTCAGGTACACTTCGCGCCATGTAACTAAACCATCACTGTGCGTAAATGCTGATTCAAAGTACTGCGGTGTGCCTGAAAGTGTTTCCTTGAATTTCTCCTCCCAAAAACGGGCATATTTTTCACCTGTTTTGCGCTTTACTTCATCAATAGACATTCCGACATACGGCCTGAATCCATAAGCGCGCAAGATCCAGTCCGACTGTCGCTGATTGAACGACGTCATGTGATAATTTCGGTCTGCCGTCCAGATCATGTGCGAACTGCTTTCGATAATCGCATTGAGTTGTTCGGCTTGTCTGTGGATTTGCTCCTGTGCACGCTTCATTTCTGTAATGTCGTGAGCAATGCACGATACCTCAATTACTTCGTCTTTATCGTCGGTAATGGGGTTGAGATAAATTTCGCGCCAGGCTATTTTTCCGTCTTGCATACTAAACGGCAGCTCAAAATGCTGTGACTCGCCGGAGAAGGTCTTTTGTATTTTTTCATTCCAGAACTCTGCATACTCGGGCGAAACGCGTTTTGAGTATTCAAGCATATTCAGTCCGATATGCGAAATATCACCGTAAGAACGTTTAAACCACTCGGCCTGATTTCTATTGAATGATGTTAGCTTATTGTCTTTGTCAATTGTCCAGATAATGTGTGAACTGCTTTCAATAATCGCGTTCATTTTTGCGGCCTGAATGCGGAGCTGTTCCTCTGCTTTTCGTTTCGGTGTAAGGTCTTCATACACGTAAACAAAATAGAGCGGCTTGTCGTCGTCGCCGCGTACAAGTGTAATTGTAATGTTTACAAAAACGGTTTCTCCGTTGTGGTGGCGGTAACGGTGTTCATCAACAATATGTCTGAAACCGAGTTTAATAAAGTCTTCACCCTTGGGCAATCGCGAAAGATCTCCCGGCTGTTGCAGGTCGTTTACCGACATGGTCAGCATCTGATCGCGCGTGTAGCCAAGCATTGTACAGAGACGCTCATTCACTTCCATGTAATGGCCACCGTTTACGCTAACGAGTGCAATACCGGTGTATGCCTGATTGAACACTGCGCGGTATTTTTCTTCACGCAGCTGAAGCTCCCGTTCTGCCCGGAGTCTGTCGCTGATATCGCGCGAAATACCCATTGAGCCTACAACTTCGCCTTCTTCATTCCGCAGCAGACTTGCTGAAAGGAATGAGGTAAATTTTTCGCCGTTTTTGCGGATGTTGGTGACTTCGCCGGCAAAGAAATTGCCTTCGCCAAGCAATCGGTTACTAATGAGTTCGGCCTGTTCTTTTGTGGTGTAAATGTTATTCACATTCATACCAATGGCTTCTTCCCGTGTATATCCGAACGTGCGTTCGGCCGATGCGTTAAACTCAGTTATGAACCCGTCTTTATCCGCAGCAATAATCATGTCAAGCGAGCTGTCGATAATCAGCCGCAGGTTTTTCTGGGTTTCTATAAGCTGGCGTTCAAATTGTTTTCGCTCTGTAATATCGCGCGAAACACCCATTGAGCCAATTACATCCCCGTCTTCGTTTCGCAGCAAACTGGCCGCCAGCAGCGAGGTAAATTGCTCTCCGTTTTTGCGCTTGTTGGTGACTTCGCCGGAGTAGTATCCGTTGGCTTCCAGCTTTGCGGTAATTTCATCGGCCTGGTTTTTATCATCGCCGAAAAGTATCGAAAGGTGTGCGCCCAGCGCTTCTTCGCGAGTATAACCAAATGTACGCTCTGCTGCTGCGTTAAACTCTGTGATGTGTCCGTCTCTGTCGGCCGATGAAATTGTATCGAGCGAGCTGTCGATAAGCAGGCGCAGGTTTTTCTGGGTTTCACCAAGCTGCCGTTCCGCCCTTATTCTGTCCTGAATTTCGTTTTGCAGTTTCAGGTTTGTTTCTTCAATGAGCTGAACGCGCAACTGTTCTTTTTCAAGTTTTCTGAAAACTGAAATATCGCGCACAAAAGCAATAATTGCCGGATTGCCCTGATACTGATAAAGCATTGGGCGGGATTCGATTTCAGTTTCTTCGCCGAATACGTTTATTGTTCGCAGCGTTTCAAACGGTACTTGTTCTCCGGCCATTACCGCTTTAATGCGTGCGGCAATCCGGGGCAAATCATCAGGATGCACGTAGGCGAAAATGTTTTTCGGTCTGAAATCATTTTCGTCTTTTGCTTTCATGATTTCGAGCGCCGCCGGATTTGCAGTAAGTAAATTTCCGTCGAGATCAAGAATAATTATTCCGTCGGGCGATTGATCGATGAGGCTTTTGTAATATTCTTTGCTGGCCAGAAGCTCTTCTTCCGCATTTTTGCTGCGGGTAATATCGCGCGAAATGCCTTCAATGGCGATTGCTTTTCCGGTTTCGTCAACAATTGATTTGTTCCGTGTTTCTACCCAAATGGTTTCGCCGTTTTTACAAACCCAACGGGTTACAAACGATATTTCTTTTTTTACTTTGGTCCCTGATTTCAGCACCATTTCAGCACCCACTTCAATCGGCTTGAAATGCCCGCGGTCATCGGGATGTATCAATTCAAGGCCAAAATCAGGATTCGCATAAAATGCTTCCGGCGGGTAGCCCGAAATTTTTTCAATTGATGCGCTGACATATTCGTAATGCGGTTTTGGATACAGTGCTATTTTAAAAATTACATCTGTCGCATTTTCGGCCAGCATTCGGAATCGCTCTTCACTGTTGCGCAGCCGGTCTTCATCTTCTTTTTGCTTGGTAATATCTCGTGTAATTCCAAACGCAGTAAGTATTTGTCCTGCGTCAGAATATGTTTTAACTACATACTCTTCGAGCCAGATGTACTTATTTAGTTTAACATTCATGAAACGGTACCGATATGTTTTCGGCTGCCGGTCGATGCGCTGTTCTTCAAGAACTTTAAGCACGGAACTCAGATCTTCCGGATGACAATATTGCCCGAAGCTGAGCGGATCATTTACGTAAGTATCATAATCAACACCCAACAGATCACTTATATTACTGCTGAGGTAAATTACTTTCGGTTGTTTCGGGTTTGAAAAGTCGATATGATAAACAACCTGATTAATTGCATTCAGCACATTCTCCAGCGATTCACGGCTTTGGCGTAAACTTATTTCTGTTTCAACTTTGTTGTTTACGTTGCGTATTACACCCAAATTGGCATGTATTTTTCCGTCATCGCCAACTTTCGGGTAAACGGTTTCTTCAAGCCATACGTACTGGTTTTTCTGTTCATGAAAAAGTCTGTACGTAAATGTCTGTGGTTTTTTATCGCGATAAAGAGCCTGTGATGCTGCTATAATTTCCTCTTTGTCTTCGGGATGAATATTCTTAACAAGCCGGGTAATATCCTTCAGATATTCTTCGCGGGTAATGCCATAGATATGCTCAACGTGCGGACTTGCAAAACGCACATGCCTTACTTTGTCTTTTCCGTCTTCAACATAATATACAAACTCCGCAATTCTCGAAAAAATTGTTTTTACAAGATCCGGATCTGTGTACCAAGCCTCACTAAGATTAGCATCAATTTTTATTTCATCCGCAGCTTTGTCTCGTAATATTCCGTTTTTATCGTGCTGTTTTCTCAACCGGTTTAATTCACCGATTAATTCTTCACGCGACCAGTTTTCGTAATTCATTGACGGTTTTACAGGGTTTGGTTTTCAGCTTTTATCGGCTTCAAACTTCATTTTAACGCCATCGTATTTTACTTCTTTATTGTCTTTAAACGTAATGATTAAAATAAGAATTCCTTCTTCCTCAAAATATTTCCAGTCGCCGTCCTTTTGTCCGTATGCATAGTTTCCCACTTGCCATACATTGCCGTTTTCGTACCACCAGGTGTGTTTGCCGTCGGGCTGACCGTTTACATAATTTCCTTCAAAACGTTTTTTTCCGTTTGTTGTATAAGTGTGTTTCCAGTTTCCCTCACGCATATCGGCATGGTAAGCACCCTCTTCCCGGTAATCATTCATTTGAAAAAACCACGGGCCTTCTTTTTGGCCTTCAATATATTCGCCCTGTGTAATGACGTTTCCTTTCTCATCATACTCTGTCATCATTCCTTCGCGCAGTCCGTCTTTGTATGATTCTTCGCGCAGAAGTTGTCCGTTATCATAATACCACTTCCAGATTCCGGTTGGTCTGCCTCGGTTGTCGTATTTTCCTTTCTGATCCGTTTTTCCGTTTGGATAGTAGAATATCCAGTCACCAATTTTTACTCCATTTTTATAATCTCCTTCTGCACGGAGTTCGCCGGTTTCGTGATATTCTTTCCAATGTCCCTGCTGCAGATTTTTCAGGTCAAGAACACCTTCGGCTATCAGAATTCCATCTTTGTATTGTTCTGATCCAATAATTACACCTGAGGTATCATACTGCTTAAAAACACCTTCCGGCACGCCATCTTTATAATTTCCTACCTCTTTTGGTTTTCCGTTCGGGTGGCGGGTGGTAACCGTTTCAATCGTCGCCAGCTCAGGCGGATTATTTACCAGTACCCCGTTTTCCCATTTTGTAATGCTCAGTAAATTCCCTTGCTGATTGTATTCTTTGAAATATCCATTCTTTTTATCGTTCAGGTATCGTCCTTCAATCTGAACCTTTCCGTTAGGATAAAAATCTTTCCAAACACCCTGTTTCAGGCCGTTTGCATCTCTTCTGTTGAGGCGTTCTGTATTTTTTACAAAGCCTCCTTTGTATTCAATTATTGTAATTATTGTCCCTGTGGTGTCAAATTCATAGCCGGTTCCGTTTTCACGTCCTTCTTTATAGGGTATTGTCTGCTGAACACTTCCGTTAACATAAAACTCACGGGCTGTTCCGCTTAATGTATCGTTTACGTAAATGTCTTCCCGTTTCAGTTTACCATTTTCGTCGAATGTCTGCTTCTTGCCTTCTTTACGGCCTTTACTGTAGGTATAGGTCAGCGAAGGAATTCCTTTTTCAGTATAAAATATCCAGGTACTGTCGAGCAGATAATTACGTCGGTTACCTTCTGATTTCAGTTTTCCGTTTGGGTGGTATGTTTTCCAATAGCCTTCGGGTTTACCGTTTTTCAGAAATCCTTCGCTGTAAATCTTACCGTTTTCGTAGAAAAGCTTTGTGTATTCTGTAGTATCTTTTTGCTGCTGTGCAGTAAGTGTTTTACATACTGCAAGCAACCAAATGAAACAATAAATCCGAAAGTAGTACATTAGGATAACGTCCTGTTTATTATTGAAACAAGCGTTCTAAGATAAGTAAAAAATACCCATCCTAAGGTTGTATGTATCTGAGTATGTGCTTACCATTATTGAGTGAAACCAGATAGGTGCCGGGTGCTAATTGAAGTTGGGAAAATTGAAATGGTGAATACGGATCAAGATCTGTTGCTTCGTAAATATTTCGTCCTGATAAATCGAAAATGGTCAGGCTGTAAGGCGCTGTATAACCTGTTATCAGGCTGGCATCTAACGACGGATGATGAATGAGTTGGTGAGTTCCCGGTGTATTTTCATCCGTACCTGTGGTAATCAAACCAAGAAGCTGATCCAATAAATTTCGGATTGCAGCCCTTTCGTTCCAGCCTAAGCCATATTTTCCGAGAACAACGCCATTCTCTGAAAGTACATAACACATATTGGGTCCGGGGCCAAATGTACTCAGCCATGTGTTACATGTATCGTCGGCCAGTATTATAGAGTTGGTTGGACAGTTTGCAAGTGTTGTATCTATAAAACTAAGCCGGTCGCCATACGTTTGCTGTTGCGGAAGGGAAATACCTGCAGCAATATTTGTACTTAATACCCACGGTCCATAGGCGTAGGGCGAATTCCAGGGGAATTCAGGATGTGCTTCGAGTGTGTAGATATTAATTTTTTGAATTAACGTATCGTACAAGAAATTCAGTTGAGGAATCAGGTTGGTAATGCAATTGCGAAACTGAGGGCAGGTGTAACTGCCTGATATCAACACAACCGGTTTTCCCTGTCCTAAAAAAGAATTAAGTGTAACGAGGTTTCCTGCGCTGTCAAAAAGCGAGAAATTGGGAACTGTGGTGCCAACCTGAAACCCAGCATTCAGAAACAACCCGGAAGAATCAACATAGGGAGCAAACGGACATATCCTTGCCGAAGCCGGGGGCGGGCTTTGTGCTTTACAAATAGTTGCCGTTACCAGAAAAGCGAATAAGACGATAAGCGCCGGATACTTCCTTTTCATGTTTTAACAGGTGATTTTTGCTACACGGTTAGCATGGCGACCACCTTCAAAAGCTGTATTCAGAAACTTATCTATACATGCTTTTGCTTCTTCAGCAGTGATGTAACGTGCCGGAAGCGAAATGATATTGGCATCGTTGTGCTGACGGGCGAGCTCGGCAATTTCTGCTTTCCAGCACAATGCAGCTCTGATACCGGCATGTTTGTTTGCTGCCATGCTTATTCCATTTCCGGAACCACAAATCAGCAATCCGAAAACGGCTTTGCCTGATTCAACCGCTTCGGCAACCGGATGAGCAAAGTCCGGATAATCAACACTCTGGTCAGAATGAGTTCCGAAGTCTGTTACCTCATGCCCAAGAGAGCGCAGGTACTCAACCATTTCCTGTTTTAATGCAAATCCGGCATGATCGCTGCCGGCGGCTAACTGAAGTGAGGCCATATTCTTTACTATTGTGGTGTAAAGTTAGCCGTTTTATCGGGGCAATAAGCAGTTTGCTTGCACGCACGTTAGTTAACATAAGGTTATGAACAAACAAACAAACCTTGAAAAAAAACAGTGCTGAAAACGAGGTTGTTAAATCTCGTTTTTTGAACACAAAATTTGTTCGTTACTCACAATGCTGGTTATTAACTTCACTAAAAAAATATTTGGTGCTTTCATTTGTAGTTTTGCTTAACAGGAGTTATGAATTATCCTACTGTTGTTAAAAAAAACATAAGGAGAAAAAACAAACAGGTTTATGATGACTTTTGTAAAAAATTCGATGAACAAAGCGTTTGTTGAAACGATATACACAGCTTGTTAATAACTACAGAATGTACTGATAAAGAACATTCTTCGTTTTTTTAGCTGTTCATATCCTGTTACTGAGTAATGAAAACTGAACAAAGCAAGTTGAATCGGTCTGACTTATGCACCGTTTGAACACGCTAATAGTAATAACATATATAAAGAAGAAATAAATAAAGAGAACTATTATGAATAAGAC
>CALRTD020000179.1:0-8404 GCA_943371015.1 Synechococcus sp. UW140
CGATAACGTTGATACCACAAAAGATGTCGTGTATGCCTCCTGCCTCGGTGCCATTTACAGAAGCATTAACGGCGGCACAAACTGGACAACCATTCGCGGCGGAAGCACTTCGGCCTACTCCTACTTCACCGATATTGCCGTAACACCCGACAGCGGAATTGTTTACGCAACAATGAGTTCCGACGGCCCGCAGCGCGGTATCTGGCGCAGCAGCAATCAGGGAACAGCGTGGACAAAAATCTCCACTTCGCTTTTCGGCGATTCGCTTTGCAACCGCATTGTGGCCGGCATCAACCCATCGAACCCAAACGAAATTTATTTCCTTGCCAATACCAACGGCATCGGAATGCCCGACACCAACTACTTTGGCGATATTGAGTGGAATGCTTTGTGGCGCTACACCTATCTCGGCGGCGACGGATCGGGCGCAAACGGTTTGTGGGAAGATCTTTCGGCCAATATTCCTACAAACGGAGTTGGTCCGTTCGATGATTTTAATGCACAAGGCTCGTACGATCTTGTCGTTGCTGTTAAGCCCGATGATCCGAATACGGTGTTCATTGGCGGCACCAATATTTACCGCAGTACATCACGCTTCAGCGATAATCAGAACACCACATTTATTGGTGGATATGAAATTGGGACGACCCTGCCGTTTGTAGAAAGCTATCTCAATCACCACCCTGATCAGCACGGAATTGCCTTTCTTCCGTCGAACCCGGATGTACTGTTCAGCGCCAACGACGGCGGCATTTTCCGCACAAACGATTGCATGGCTGCACAGGTAAACTGGAGCTCGCTGAACAATGGTTACCTCACCACACAATTCTACACCGTTGCACTCGATCACGGCACACCGGGCAGCAATATTATTGCAGCAGGTGCGCAGGACAACGGTACCTGGTGGGTAAACAGTACTTCGCCAACACAGTCGTGGGCGCATCCGCGCGGCGGCGATGGTTCGTATGTGCAAATCGAAAATGGTGCGGGAATGTATTACTTCTCCATTCAAAATGGGAAGATGAACAAAGCCACACTTGATGCAAACGGAAATCCAACCGCAGCACGGCGCATAGACCCGATTGGCGGCGAAGATTATATGTTCATCAATCCGTTTGCGCTTGATCCGAACAACCAGAACATCATGTACCTGGCCGGAGGAAAATACTTGTGGCGTAACGATAATCTTGCTGCAATTCCGCTCTCTAATCAGTGGGACAGCATAAGCACCAACTGGACCCGCTGGAACGATTCGGTGCCAACTGCCAATGTGCGGATTACAGCAGTTACCGTATGCAAAACGCCCGCCAATCGTGTGTATTACGGCACCGACCGCAAACGCGTTTACCGTGTTGATAATGCGAGCACCGGCACACCAACACCGGTTGATATCTCCGACAATACATTTCCCGGCTCGGGTTATGTGAGCAACATTGCCGTAAATCCGAACAACGGCGATGAGCTGCTGGTTACGTTTTCGAACTACAGTGTGTACAGTTTATTCTATTCGGCCGACGGCGGTTCAACCTGGATACGCGTTGCCGGAAATCTGGAACAGGCACCCAACGGAAGCGGTAACGGTCCATCGTTGCGCTGGGGCGCATTTTTGCCGGTGAGCGATGGCATGGTGTATCTGATGGCCACCAGCACCGGATTATATGCTACCGATACGCTGATTGCCAACGCCACAGTTTGGGTACGGCAGGGCGAAAATACCATTGGCGCAGTAGTATGCGACATGATTGATGTGCGCACCAGCGACGGAACGGTAATTGTGGGCACGCATGCCAACGGTATTTATTCGGCCACAATTACCAGTGTGAGTGATATTGTAACCGTGCGCGATTTAGATCCGCAGCCGCAGCTGGAATTTGCACTGTTTCCGAACCCGGCGGCCGATGTGCTGAATGTGCAAATCACTTTGCCGCAAGCCGGAAATACAATGCTCGAATTGCTGGATGAGCGCGGCCGCATGGTGCAGCGCCGCAATCTTGGCCGCCGCCCGGCCGGCTTGCTTACTGAGCAACTGAGTGTGGACGCCTTGCCGGCGGGTATGTATTATGTGAGAGTGATGACTGAAAATGCTAATTACAATGGAGCTGTAAAACTTGTCATTATTCAATAATGAAAAACGTATTCTTTTCAATCGTTTTTAGCATTACAGGTATTCTTGGTTTATCGATGACGGGGGCTGATAATAATATCATCAGTCTTGCCAATACCTTGTGCGAAGCATTTTCAATTGATACAGCTGGTACGCCTGAGGAACGTTTGATTGATGTTGAAGAACAATTAATTATCAATACAGATCATCATTTTAAGAATGAAGAGCGTGCCAGACAGACCAATCGCGGTAACAAAACGATGACTGAAATCGACTTTGAAATCAGATCGGCAGTATTACGTCAGTTCGGCATTCAATGTGAGTCATTCAGAAAAACATCCGGTAATTCACGCGAAGACCTACTGAATCAACTTACTGCACAGAAAAATGAAGCTGGAAACATTTCATTGTGCGACAGAGCAGCCAGTGCTTTTACAGAAGATCTGGACAATGGACGAATTGAAATGCTGGATATTTATTTTGATTCATTAAAAACATTTGTTGCCAATAAAAAACAACTCATACAATTCTATACAGAAATAAATATTGCACCTCTGGTGGAAAAAACGGGGTTTAGAAAAATCGTTGCTCCGAAATCTATGGATCAATTTTATGACGTAAAATTTATTTGGATTAAAAAAGGTGATACGTCTAATGAGATTCAGGGAGAGATAACATTTACATTCTATCGTAAAGCCCGTTTCCCGAAAATTCTGAAAATGAAAGTGACTCCCAAGTCTGAATTGACAAATAAGTTTTTAGAAATTCCTCCTCCTCCCTCGCCTAAATAATTCATTAAATCATGAGTTCTACCATTCCAACTGTCCGACAAGTTGCTTGGCTTTCATTACTGCCTCAATTGGGATTTATGTCTCTCATGATCTTGCTCTGGTATTTCATTTACCCGAGAATGGCAATTAGCTTAGGCTTGATGACATATCTTGCTTTTTCACTCAGCTTGCGAAATCTGATACCGAAAGAACACCGAACAGGAATGCAACTCTTCCATGAGGGCAACTTTTTACAGGCTATTACTCACTTTCAGCGCAGCTATGAGTTCTTTCAAAAATATAAATGGGTGGATGAGTACCGTTACCTGACACTGTTCAGCTCATCAAAAATTAGCTACAGAGAAATGGCGCTTAATAATATTGCGTTTTGTTACGCACAAACAGGTAATGCTGTTGAAGCAAAAGCTTACTATGAGAAAACAGTAAGCGAATTTCCTAACAGTTATCTGGCAAAATCGGCGCTGAGAATGATTGAAACATTTGATCAAAAACAAGTGAGTTGACAGCACCGGCGCAAACAGTAATCATTCAGCATACATCTGTTGGTTGAGGCGTGAACCCCAAAAGCACCTGCTAAATTTCAAATACATTACGTTTAAAAGCAGATTTAATCCAGTCTTTCTAACCGAAAACAGGAAAATTATACTTTTACAAAACAGGAATTGCACATTCGCCTTTTTCTGTACGTTTCTCTGAATACATCCCGCAACAGCACGATTCAGATCATAACCATACACTCTTTCCATGCTGAATCGACTTCTCCTTGCCCTCTTTTTGTTTCCGCTTTCCGTTTCTGCACAAAGTGGCACACCGTTCAGTTGGGAAATAATGGCCGGAAGTTCCTTCTCCTTCCTGAGCGCCGATGATTCGTATTTGGAGCCGGCACAGCGTTTAAATGCAGTGAGTGAAGTGCGGCTGAGTAATGTAAAATTTCAGCCCGGGCTGCATGCCGGTGTGCAGCTTTACAAAGACGACACAAAACTTTCGGCCGTATTCAGTCTGTTTCTATCACAGCAGCGGCAGCAGATTGAGTACTACAGGCGCTCATTTACCGGTGGCAATACGGTTGAGCTTTCTGCTCCCGCAGCACAGTGGAATACCTTCTGGGGCAATGTATCGCTGCGGCTGCGTTATGCGCTTGGCAAGCAGGAACGCTTTTGCATTACAGGCGGACTTTCTGCCTCACACTACATCTTTAATCAAAACTTTGATACGTTTACCGAAGTTACTTCAACAACAGTTTTTAACTCGCAAACCGGCCAAAATCAAACTACCCAAACCACACGAACAGTTGAACTTGCGATTCCCCTGCAACGCATCAACTTCGGACTGAGCGGAGGTGCAGAAGTTCAAGTACTGAACCCCGACATTTTTCCGCTTAAAGTAAGTTTGCTCTACATGCACGGATTCAGCAACGTAGCCGGAGCTTATTACATCAACCAACAAGCTTTGCATCTTTCACTACTTATTGGTTTAGACTAAAGCATTGAAGTTTTTAGAACGCGTTTTCAGAGCGAGAAACAGAGCGAGAATGAGGAAAATACGCTCTCGCTCTCATTCTCGCTCTGTTTTCGTTACTTTTGCAGCCGTTTTCATTCCAAGCCAATCATGATCACAGTTTCAAACCTGACGCTCCAATACGGTAAACGAGTTTTGTTCGATGAAGTCGAACTGAAATTCACGCCCGGCAATTGCTACGGCGTAATCGGAGCCAATGGTGCCGGTAAGTCAACCTTCCTCAAAATCCTTTCGGGCGAAATTGAGCCCAATAAAGGCAGCGTAAGCATTACTCCCGGCCTGCGCATGTCGGTACTCAAACAAAACCACTTTGAGTTTGATGAGTACCAGGTGCTGCAGGCGGTAATGAAGGGCAACGACAAGCTCTGGAAAGTGATGCAGGAAAAAGATGCGATTTACGCGAAGGCTGATTTTACCGAAGCCGACGGAAACCGCGCTGCTGAACTGGAAGCCGAATTTGCAGAGATGAACGGCTGGAATGCCGAAAGCGAAGCCTCTGACCTGCTCAGCAAACTCGGTGTACGCGAGGATCTCCACAGCCGACTGATGAACGAACTCAGCGGTAAAGAAAAAGTACGCGTACTGCTTGCACAGGCCCTGTTCGGTAATCCCGATATCCTGTTGCTCGACGAGCCTACAAACGACCTCGACGTTGAAACCGTTAGCTGGCTCGAAGATTTTCTGGCCGATTATCCGAACATTGTGATTGTAGTTTCGCACGACCGTCACTTCCTCGATGCCGTGTGTACGCACGTTTGTGATATTGACTTCCGCAAAATTTCGCTTTACTCGGGCAACTACACATTCTGGTATCAGGCATCGCAGCTGGCGGCTCGTCAGCGCTCTGACCAGAACAAGAAGGTGGAAGACAAACGCAAAGAACTTCAGGACTTCATTATGCGTTTCAGTGCCAACGCTTCAAAATCGCGTCAGGCCACAAGCCGTAAAAAGTTGCTCGATAAACTGAACATTGATGAAATGCCGGCCAGTAACCGCAAATACCCCGGCATTATTTTTCAGATGGTTCGCGAACCCGGCGACCAGATCCTGAACATCGAAAATCTTTCGAAAACCGTTGAAGGGCAATTACTCTTCAAAAACATCAGCCTGCGCCTGAAAAAAGGCGATAAAATTGGTGTTCTCTCGCGCGATCATCTCGCCATCACCAAATTTTTCGACTGCATTGTTGGAGAAGAAACACCCGATACAGGCAGTGTTGAATGGGGACAAACCATTCAGAATGCGTATTTGCCGAACGACAACAGCAATTACTTCAGCGGTACCGATAATTTAGTTGACTGGCTGCGTCAATATTCAAAAGTCAAAGACGAAACATTTATCCGCGGCTTCCTCGGTAAAATGCTGTTCTCCGGCGAAGAAACGCTCAAGCAGGTGAATGTACTTTCAGGAGGCGAAAAAGTACGCTGCATGCTTTCCCGCATGATGCTGTTTCAAGCTAACGCACTCATCCTCGACGAGCCCACCAACCACCTCGATCTCGAATCGATCACCGCGTTTAACAACTCGCTGAAAGACTACAAAGGCATTGTACTCTTCACCTCGCATGACCATGAATTCATGCAAACTGTAGCCAACCGCATCATTGAAATCACCCCGAAAGGACTTATCGATAAAATGGTGACGTATGATGAATACATCAGCGACCCGGAAGTGAAGGCGCTGCGTGCTTCGATGTATTAAAAGCATTGAACATTCTTATTCTTGTATGCTGATTAGTTCTCAGTATAGTTCGGAAGTGGGGGATTAAGTTTTACAACTAAAATGGGGCTTGAAGAAATTCAGCCCCATTTTAATTTACATTGATCTTTCCGTGATGATTACTTATGAACAAGTCTTGACTTTTATATTCTCCAGGCTATTTTTGCATTCTAAAATAACCCATACATAACCTCTTTTCCTCGATCATAATGAAATATGCACAACGAATCCTGATCGTGCAATGTTTGGCACTGTTCCCATTTTTTGTAAATGCTCAGTTAGCTGTAAACGTTCGTCCTGATACTGTTATTTGTCCGGGATCTGGTGTATCTCTGACAACCTTGGTAAATCACCCTCAGTCTGAACTTTCTTTTCCAGATTTGAAGAATGCGGGCAGCACAAACGACAATACAGTAAGAAGTGCCGTCATTGATAACCTTGGAAACTACATTGTAACCGGAGAGTTTACAAATTCACTTACTCTGGGATCATTTACACTTACCAGCAGCGGTGGTCAGGATATTTATGTGGCCAAATTCAATAGTTCCGGAACTGTATTATGGGCTGTTCGTAACGGAGGAGTTGGCGATGAGTCAGGGACAGCTGTAGCCGTTGATGCCAATAACAATGTATATGTTGCAGGCAATTTTTCAAGCACAAGTATTACCTGGGGAACGACAGTATTAGCTAACTCCGGAGCATCTGCAGCTACTTCCGATATTTTCATGGTGCGGCTTTTAGCTGCAAATGGCAGTGTTTCCTGGGCACGAAAAGCAGGTGGGGCTGGAACGGATGGAGTTTCTGCAATGGAAGTAAACGGCAACAATATGGTGTTAACCGGTAATTTCAGCGGAACCGCCACATTTAATACAACTAATATAGTTGCTGCAGGCGGTATTAATGATATGGACTATTATGTATGCCGCTACAACGCTACAAATGGTACATTTAATTGGGTAAGACGTGCAGGCGGTTTACAGTTTGATAGTGGAACAGATATTCATGTGGATGCCTCAGGTAATGTTATTACAACTGGTCGTTATGCAGGCACGGTGCAATTTGGCACTACAGCAGCCACTACGATTACCTCAATTAACAGTTCATTCGACGTGTTTACCGCACGTTATAATAGCTCGGGCACACTGATATGGATAAGATCCGGTGGCAGCTCATTAAACGATATGGGCCAGGCAGTAGAAACAGATGCGGCAGGCAATGTATATGTAATGGCTGACTGCGCAACTAATGCTTCATTTGGTGTTCATTCTATTACCGGCTCTTTAATGAATGTACTGGTAGCATACAACTCCGGCGGAACGGTATTGTATGCCCGCAAAGCAACGCAAACAGACAATGGGCAGATTAGTGTAACCGCCATGCGCAAAAATCCGCTTTCGAATCAATTGGTTGTAGCAGGAACTATTAATTCCGGGACTACAGCAAATTTGAATTTCGGTAACCGCACATTTTCTAATAGTATAGGTACAAGCATTGCATTTGTGGCCAGCTACGATCTTCAGGCACAGCTTGTCGATGTAAAATTACCGGGAAGCACAGGTGAGTCAAAGGCCGAGGATGTAAGTATAAATGGTGGGGGAAATTGTATCATAGCCGGAACTTTTGGTACCGGAAATTCTAGTCAATTAGATTTTGGAAGTAACATAGTAACTTCTGCAGGCGGACAGGATGGATTTGTTTTGTTTTGCAACAGTTCACAAGTTAGTGCACCGGTTTACAGTTGGTCGCCGGCTACAGGATTGAATTTCACAAACATACTTTCTCCTCAGGCCTCAGCAATAACAAGCGAAATAACTTATACGCTTACTGTAACCGCTGGCTCTGAAACTATAACGAATGAAGTAAACATAGGTGTTTATCCGATTTCTGCCAATGCAGGGGTAGATCAAACCATTTGTGCGGGAAACACTGTCCAGCTTTTTGGCAGTGGAGGGTTGAACTATTCCTGGCAACCTGCCTTAAATCTCAATAATTCTGCAATTGGAGACCCTATTGCCTCACCTGCTGTTACGACTACATTCACGCTCACAGCAAGTGGTTTTGGCTGCAACAGCACAGATCAAGTTGTTGTTAACGTAATACCCAATCCGAATGTAGTTGTTTCACCCTCGGTACCTGTTATTTGTGCAGGAAGTTCAATAACACTTACAGCTTCGGGTGCGGGCAGTTATGTATGGCAGCCGCAAAACATTTCCGGCGCATCTGTATCGGTAGCTCCGCTTACAACAACAACCTATACAGTAACCGGAACAAC
>CALRTD020000180.1:0-8341 GCA_943371015.1 Synechococcus sp. UW140
AAGGCAAACCCGGCAGCGAATTGATTACAATTCCGGATGCAGGAATTTTGCAGCGGCGATTGAAACCCAACAGCAAAGCAACAATCGAAAATTACACCATCAGCATTAACCGCTGGGGGATGCGTGACCGCGATTATGCGCTGGAAAAAGCTGCAGGAACATATCGGATCGCCTTGCTGGGCGGCTCTTACGAAATGGGCTCAGGCATAAACGACGGCGAAACGTACGAGCAACTGATTGAAGAACTCCTCAACAAACAATTGCCGCAAGATGGCAACATCAGACGCATTGAGATCTTGAATTTAGCTGTGCCGGGCTATCATGCCTTGCAGCAAGTCTGGCTTAGCGAGCATGAGGTGTACAAGTTTAAGCCCGATATGATTGTATATGCTGCACATTCTGAAGATCCCCGGCGGCTGAATGGATTTTTTGCATCACTCATCAGCAACGGAGTGCCGCTGCAATACGAATTCTTGAAAGACATGAAAACCAGCAGCGGAGCAGCACAAGGACAAAGCCGCGATGAAATCCGCAACCGCCTGCAGCCATATACCGGGCAAATTCTGAGTTGGAGCTGCAAACAAATAGTTCAGCAAGCGCAGCAGCACAATGCAAGAGCAGTGTGGTTTTACCTCCCGGCCACAGCCGACAGTGTAAATGCTGCTGAGCGCAGCAGTATGCTGAAACAAGCTTCGGATGCCGGCTTTGAAACGATCGTGCTCAACAACCCTTACGGAAATGCACCGCGTGAAATGCTGCAGATTGGCAACGGCGATACACACCCGAATGCCGCCGGACACAAACGAATTGCAGAAGCGTTGTATCCTGAAATTTCAGCCTTACTGATGAAAAAGTAACTGCCAATAATCACACACTAAATGATTATCCGCGAAGCCAAATTATCAGATATCCCCGGAATGCAGGTTGTGCGCAATTCCGTTAAAGAAAACACCTTATCTGATCCGGCACTTATTCCCGACAGCGCATACATCGACTACCTGACCATGCGCGGCAAAGGCTGGGTAGCTGAAATGAACCAACAGATTTGCGGTTTCGCCATTGCTGATCTGCAAACAAACAGTGTTTGGGCACTCTTTGTAAACCCATTAGCGGAAGGAAAAGGCATTGGCAAAAAACTGCATACTGAAATGATAAACTGGTATTTTTCGCAAACACAGGTAACCATTTGGCTAAGTACTGCCCCCCAAACCCGTGCTTCTGTGTTTTACCCAAAACAAGGCTGGAATTCAATGGGTATACTTGCAAACGGAGAAGAAAAATTTGAACTGCATTTTGAAAAATGGACAGCCCAAAATCGGCCTTAAGAAATTACTAAACAGCGCATTAGCGTTAACCATTGCCTTTCTTTGAGTTTTTGTAGTATATTTGTGGCATCTATTTTTTGACACGAGCACTTAAACTATGAATCCCGATCCTCTCCCTGCTTCGGCTGATCACTTTCAGCTTTTATTGCAGGTCGTTCATTCTTCAGAAATTTCCACACCTCAGGTTTTTCTTATTATTCTTCTCATTCTGCTCAACGCATTTTTTGTTGCAGCCGAATTTGCCATTGTAAAAGTCCGCTCTTCGCAGGTTGATCTTAAAGTCAATCAGGGCAGTTCCCGTGCGCGCATTACACGCAATATTCTCGACAACATGGATGCTTACCTTTCGGCATCTCAGTTGGGTATCACAGTGGCGAGTTTGGTGTTGGGTTGGGTGGGAGAGCCTGTTTTTACAGCTGTAATGTTGAAGTTGCTTGACCTTTTGCACATTCATTTAGACTTTGCCATTGTTCAAAAAATAGCCATTGTTGCAGGTATCGCCCTTATCACCATTTTGCACATGGTGCTTGGCGAGCAGGTTCCCAAAACCTTTGGTATTCGTCATCCGCTTGAAACATCTCTTCTCCTGTCGTATCCGCTGCGCGTATTCTATGTTGTTTTCCGTCCGTTTATCTGGTTAATTAACGGCATTACCCGCATTATGCTTCGCCTGTTCGGACTCCGAGCATCAGGCGAGCATGATGATGTACATTCTGAAGAAGAACTGCGAATGCTGCTCACCGAAAGTGAAGAAGGCGGAGCCATCAAGCAATCGGAGCACGAGTTGATTCAGAATGTTTTTGAGTTTGATGATCGTGTTGTACGCAGTATTCTTGTGCCGCGCACACAAATGGCCGCTATTGATCTCGATTCTACTCCGCAAGAAATTCTTGATCAGGTTATCGAAGATGGCTATTCTCGCCTGCCCGTTTATCACGATTCACTCGATAACATTTCCGGTATTCTTTACACCAAAGACTTACTTAAGCTCGTTAAAAATGGCACCTTAACCCGAGAAGCCATTGAAGGTGTAATCCGCCCCGCACACTTTATTCCGCAAACCAAACAAATCAACTCGCTGCTGCGCGAATTTCAAACGCTTCACATACAGATAGCCATTGTAACCAACGAATTTGGCGGCATTGCCGGCATGGTTACCATGGAAGATATTATTGAAGAACTGGTTGGCGAAATTCAGGATGAATACGATGAAGAAAAGCCACCGGTAGAAAAGAAATCCGACACCGAATTTATTGTTACCGCAATGGCAACGTTGTCTGACGTTAACGAAGTACTGCCCGTTGCCCTACCCGAAAGTCCGCACTACGAAAGCGTTTCCGGACTGCTCAACTACATCTTTGGCCGCATTCCGGCAGTAAATGAGGTAAAAGAATTCGGCGGTTACCGATTTACAGTCCTCAAACGTTTCCGCCACAGTGTTGAAAGCGTGAAGATGGTTGTTTTAGATCCCAGTTATTCGCCTGAGGAAACGGACTAGAGGCTTGTCTTTCTTCGACTGCCGCTCAGAAAGACAAGTGCTTTCCAAGCTCAGAAAGACAAGTGCTTTCCAAGCTCAGAATGACAAGTGCTTTCCAAGTTCAGAAAGACAAGTGCTTTCCAAGTTCAGAAAGACAAATGCTTTCCAAGCTCAGAAAGACAAATGCTTTCCAAGTTCAGAAAGACAAGTGCTTTCCAAGTTCAGAAAGACAATTGCTTTCTAAGTTCAGAAAGACAAGTGCTTTCCAAGACAGAAAGACAAATGCTTTCTGGTTTTACGATTCGAGTCTCAGTAAATTGAGATCGCGAAGCAAAATACCTTGTTTTTACATCCCAGTAAAATCATGAAAACCGATACACTTTGTGTAAGTGCCGGGACAACTCATTAATCTTCAAAAGGAAATCAGCTAAGCAATTTGACTTTCAATAAGAAATCAGGAAACACTTTTCACTTTTCACTTTTCACTTTTCACTCTTCACTCACCACTCCGGCGAAGCCGGTCACCATCAGCAGATACACGCTCAGGAAGGTGATCAGGTTCGTAGATAAAGAAAAAGACGAGGCCGGTTATCAGTCCGCCAATTGTTTGTTCGATGGCCTGCCAGATAACATCAAAAAGCATGTATTGGAAATCTGCTGCGTAATTTGCGGCTACACCAATTACAATTGCAATCATATACACCATTAATCCTGTTACAACTCCTGCTATTGGGCCGCGAACAAGAGGATTGAGCGATATTTTATCGAGAAGGCGTATGTGATACAGACGTACCAGCAAAAACGAGACAAAAAGATAAACGAAAGCTGCTGCAGTAAGAAAAATGCCCCGGGGATAGTTAATGCGTTCATAATCATTCAACACCACACCGTGCCAAAGATAGGAACAGCCAAACATGATTACCGCTGCGGCAATCCACGAAATCATAAAACGTTTACTGTAAACTTGCATTTGTTCAGAGAGGTCAGCAAATATACGGACGGAATGCAGAAAGAGTTTCAATTTTCGCTGAACGGGTAAGAAAATAAGATAATTGGTAAATCTTACGCTACATTTTTCATTATTTTCGTAAAAACATAGACCCGTACCTGTGAGAAATCTGATTTTCCTTCTCTTTATTGTTTTGGCTATGCTGGGCTGCCGGCGCGGTAATCCTTCGTGGGAAACCGGAATTGGCGTGCCCGTTGCACATGGTTCTTTTGGAATCAGTCAGCTTATTCCTGATAGTCTTACAAGTGCCAATGCCTCCGGCAACGTAAGCATTGACTATACTTTTTCGCTGAATAATCTGGCAACCGATACTCTTTTCGAGATTCCGGACACATCGCTTAACTATTCCTATTTCCTGCCTATTCCCTACCAAATTGCTCCCGGCACTCAACTTGTTAACCAAACCTCCTCAACACGGTATCAGCTTGGCGCTATTCAACTGATGAATGCCGAGCTGCGCAAAGGAAAAATGCTGATTTATATTCAGAATGATCTTACACAACCTGTAAATGTGCGCATGGCGCTGCCTTATGCTACCCGCAACAATTTACCGCTTGATACTACATTTTATCTGCCAGCCGCACCCGATTCGCTTCACGGACATAAAACAACGGCTGTAATTGATCTTTCGGGCTACACTGTTGATTTGCGCGGTCCTTCATTTAATCAGGTAAATACATTAACCACGCAATATGTAGCCCAGATCTCACCTACTGCACCGGGGTTTGAAAATTTGTACCCGGCAGACAGTGTAGTTATGAATATTACATTCAGCGGACTTGTTCCCAATTACATTCGCGGCTACTTCGGAAATCAAACATTACAGGCCGGTCCCGAAGAAAGCTATACGGATGTATTCAGTCGCTTTATTTCCGGTTCATTCGGGCTCGATTCGCTGACGATGGAATTGGAAATTGAGAATTACATTGGAATGGATGCCCGGATGCAGATCAACAGCCTGTGGACGCGTAATTCGGGTACCGGACAAACAGTTTACCTGAATGCCCCGGTGATCGGGATGCCGGTTAATTTTAACCGGGCCAGCTACAGCTGGGGATTCCCGCCGTCGGTTCCTTCACGTTTTACCTATCAGCTCGACAATAGCAATTCCAACGTGAAAGCTATGATCGAAAACATGCCTGATTTTTTGGGTTACAATATTGATGTAACCACCAATCCGCTGGGCAATGTTTCAGGCAGTAATGATTTCTTTTTCACCGACTGGGGCATTAATGCCAATATGCACGTACTGATGCCGCTTTCTGTTCACGCATCGCAGCTTACCCTGCTCGACACACTTGATGTAGATTTAGCAGCGGTTGAAGATCCGCAAGCTGTGGGAGATGCAACGCTTACTGTGTATGCTCAAAATGGTTTTCCGTTTGAAGCACAGATTCAACTTTATCTGCTAGATGCTGCAGGAAACATTACTGATATGATTGTTGCATCGCCCGGCATTATTGCACAGGCTCCGCTGCTCAACAACGGATCTTATTTTACGGCATCAGGTACAACACCTTCCGTACTAAACATTCCGCTAACTGCTGCTCAAAGTCAGCGTTTGCTGGGCAGCACCAAAGTGCTTACGCGCATTGTATTTGACACCAACAGCGCTCCCGATTATGTTCGCATTCGCAACACTGATCGTTTTGATGTGCGTATTACGGCTGATTTTAACTATACGTTTGGCAACTGAGTTTTATGAAAAAAAGTGCTTTGATTTTTTCCGTCCGAAACTCAGTTGTATTGCTTCTGCTGGCAGTACAAGTTCATGCACAGGATCCGATGTATTCATCGGGCATGCCGAGGTTTGGCTTTGAGCGCGATTACATGACGGTGTTTGCCGGTTATTCAGCCGGATCAACAATGATTAATAATGCTTTCCTGAATAAATTTTATCAGGGCGGATTTATTGATGCCGCCATGAAACAGGATGCAATGAAACGCGCTAATCCGTATAACCATCTGGGTGTTTATGCCGAAGCCGGTTATGCCTGGCACTGGCGCACCGGCTGGGGAAAAAAGCGGAATGATACTATTTATGAAATCTTACTTTACATTCCGAACCGAACACCGCGACGCTATCAGCAGCACAACGTCACTTACCGCGAACGCTTTCTGCTCAATTCCGGTTTTGATACCGATGTTTTCAGACTTGCCTTTGAAGGCAACCGGCCCTTCTTCGGAGATACCGCACAGCTTGCCAAAACAAAATTCACCAACCTGCGCTGGCAGGAATTACATTACGGCATTGACTTTTACAACGATAAATGGCCGGTAAGTTTTGGCGTTGGCGTATCGGTGCTGAATGGGCAGCAGTTTTCGCAGTTAGCCGTAAAATCAGGCAGCATTTACACTGATCCGACGCTTGGCTTTATTGATGTTGCAGCCGATGCAAAATGGCAGCGCAGCGATACCGCACAAACCGGCTGGGGAACTACAAATGGACTTGGTGCCAGCCTCTCGCTGAAATTCGGTTATCAGTTTCAGGATGTGTTTAAGCTGGAAGCAGAAGTGCGCGATCTTGGTGCAATTGGCTGGAATAAAAATACCATGACCTACACACGCGATACGCTGATTCATTTTACCGGCATCGATATTTCTAATGCAGTGCTTGATCCCGAATCGGTAGATGGTTTTCCGGTAACCGATTCGCTCACCGGTCTTGCACAAAAAGGTACAGCAGTAACCTGGCTTCCGGTTTCTTACATGATGCGTATTGCATCGGTCATGCAAAGCCACACTGGTTTTCAGTACGGCTGGACACTGCAAGGTTGGGGCGGAACAAAAACGGCTCCGCAAAATACACTCTGGGCAAGCTATCGCTTCCGCTGGTTTTTTCGCGCACAGGCTGGTGTTTCAATAGGCGGTTTTTCGCGTGTGCAGCTTCCTGCTGAATTGGCATTGCGGTTTAAGCATATTCACCTGCAGGCCGGCACACCAAATCTTGCTGCGTGGATTTTGCCCAAACAAACCACCGGACAAGGACTTTGGATTTCACTAGGCTATCAATTCGGAAACCAGTAACTGTGATGAAATACTTGCTTCTACTTTTTGCGTTTACTTCTGCTGCTTACCTCAATGCCCAGTCGGCACTGAAATTCCAGCAGAGCTACGGCGGCAGCGGTTACGAATATGGCTATGGCGTTGTGCAAACTCCGGATCTCGGCTATGCAGTTGCCGGAACAACGAGCAGCGGCGGTTCAACAGATGGCTGGTTAGTGCGTACAGATAGCTTAGGCTTGCTGCTCTGGACAAAATACTACAGTCTTTCGCAAATAGACGTACTCCGCAGCATTATACTTCTCCCCGATTCGGGTTTTGCTTTGGCCGGTTATACCAACTCGGTTGGCTATGGCGGGTATGATGCTTGGGTGATTCGCACCGATAAAAATGGAGATACGCTTTGGACAAAAAGCTACGGAACAACCGACTGGGATTTCTTTTACAGCATAACAGCAACCTGGGACGGAGGATTTCTCTGCGCCGGCGGAACTTACGGCATCGGAAACGGCGATGAGGATATTTACTTAGTAAGACTCGATGCAAACGGCAATGAACTCTGGACAAAAACCATTGGCGGAACACGCATGGATGAAGCACGATCTGTTATTGAAACCAGTGATTCGCTTTTTGCTTTGGCTGCTAATTCGTTCAGCCTTGGCGATACGCTTGGCGACGGATGGCTGCTGCACCTCGATGCTGTCGGCGACACGCTCTGGACACAAAAAAACGGATACCGCGACACCGCCGACTTCATCTATGACGTTTGTGATCTTGCTTACCTCGACCGGGTTTTAGTTTGCGGTGAAGTAAATGCAGCCGACCAGAATGTATTTATACGTTCTTATAGTTATGCCGGAAATACAAACTATACAATTTCATTTCCAAGTGCCGGTGATGAACGCTTTAATGGAATTACTGTTCGTCCGGATAACAGTATGGGAGCAATTGGCTTTACCTCTACATTAGGCTGGGCAAATGGCGATGCGTGGTTTTTTACTGATGACGGTTTTATTACCACCACATTCGGACAAGGATTCGGAACCGATGAACTATTTGATATCACCGGAACAGCTGATAATGGTTTTGCAGCTTGCGGGTACATGACCCCCAACGGCAATCTGCTTCCCGATTTGTATTTGGTGAAGATCGACTCAACCGGTTATTCGACAATGATTTTGGGTGTTTTTGATGCCGCAACATCCGCTTCTTCTGCCACAGTATTTGTGTATCCGAATCCGGCTGTTGATGCAGCTGTTTTACAAATTACTTCGCGAAACACAATTACTGAAACACCGCAGCTTCGTGTGTATGACGCAGCCGGTCGCGATGTAAGTTCTACACTACATGTAGTTTGGAGCGCAACCGGCAGTAACCGCGCAACTGCTTCACTCGGCTTTGAAAATGCTGCCGGCGGCTTGTATTTTTATTCGGTATTGATAGATGGTGTTCCGGCCGGATCAGGCAAACTGCTGGTGAATAAGCAGTAAGTAATCACTACTCACCAATATGATAAACTGTAATTCC
>CALRTD020000181.1:0-8335 GCA_943371015.1 Synechococcus sp. UW140
GAAGTTTGCGGCGTATAATTTACCTGAACTGGTGTGCAGAATGAATCACAAGGCATAAGGCTTAGCGGACTCCATATATAGAGGCAAGCGGTGTAAGTGCCGGGAACGCTGTATGCATAAGATGGATCTGCATCATACGAAAAACCACCATCGCCAAAATCCCACTGGAAAACACTCCCCGAATCATACGAACTTGTGTTTACAAAAAACGTGGTGTTGAGTGAGTCGAAAGTGTAGAAAGATGCTGAACAAATTGGCGACTGATAAGCATAAAAGCAAGCAGAATCTGAACACTGCGAAGCAGAATCAACCATCCAAACGCAACTGTAAACTACCCCGTTTGATGGAAATGTAAACGTGTAAGTTGGCGAAGGTGATGGTGTTGTAAAATTATTTATCGACTGATCATACCACGAATACAAAGGATAAGTTGTATTGGTGGGTGTTGCAGTTGCAATAACTGTATTTCCGTTTACAACATACGAAACGCTGACACTGCAATTTTGTGCCGCAAGACTGGCAGTGATGGTAATAAATAGTGTAACTAAGCAGAGGAAGCGCATATCAAATTATTTAGGATACAAATATTGATGCTCAAAATCAACATGGCAAATAAAAGCCGATTTTTTCTTACCTGTTCAAAATACTACTCAGGTGGAATAGATTACCTGAACCTGTTCTTCAATAAACAACCCGGACAACCTCTCTAAGATATAAATTCCCGTGTTCAGGAATCAAATACAACGGCTATTTTACCTGTTTACAACACCTATTGCCGTGTTTTTTTGATTCATAAAACACGAGATCATCTATGTCCTGCAAAACGATTCAATGAACATTTACCGCTTACTGAACATATAAACTTGTTTAAAGCAGTTACTGGTTTACCTTTGCTGCGCTCAATACTTTTTTGTGAACGAAAGCAAAATCAACTATTTACTGCTGCACTTTATTGTCTTCATCTGGGGCTGGACAGCAGTGCTCGGAGAAATCATCACACTTCCAACCGATCAGCTGGTTTGGACCCGGATGATGATTGCTCTGGCAGGTATTCTCTTTTATATGCTGATTACTCGCCAAAGTCTGGCTGTTGCGCCCGTTAATGCGCTCAAATATCTCGGAACGGGGTTGATTGTTGGACTGCACTGGATTTGTTTTTACGGCTCAATAAAAGCGAGTAATGCATCTGTTACACTTGCTGTTTTTGCTTCAGGTTCGTTATTTACTGCATTCATTGAGCCGCTTTTTTTCAAACGCAGCATCCGCGGCTATGAAATTATTTCGGGTGTGCTTGTCATTTTTGCCATCGGGCTAATTTTTGGCGTTGAAACCGAGTATGCGCTGGGCATTGTGCTTGGACTGCTGGCTGCACTTACTTCATCATTGTTTGCAGTAATCAACAGCACATTTATTAAAGCAGGGCATCGTTCATCAGTCATCTCTGTATATGAAATGCTGGGCGGTTTGGCTGGCTTAACGGTTTATGTTTTGTTAACGCACGATAATGTTGCCGCAATGTTCAGCATGAGTGCGCATGATTTCTGGTATATGCTTGTGCTGGGATTAGCCTGCACATCGCTGCCGTTTCTCATTAGCTTACGCGTGCTTAAGTCGGTCAGCCCTTACACGGTTTCCCTTACGCTGAATCTCGAATCTGTTTACGGCATTATTTTATCGTGGTTTATTCTCGATCACAGCAAACTGCTGACGGTTTATTTTTACATCGGAACGGCCATTATTCTTTCCACATTATTTCTAAATGCCTGGCTGAGCAGGCGGCAAAGTGCCGAATAAACATTCTGCCCTTCTTTTTGTTGATTTGTAACGCCGTATCTTAGCGGTTCGATCAGCAACTATGGATTTTCAGTACTGCAACAGCCTTACTCAGTTTTCGCGCTTCAAAACGCGTGTGGTTACTATTGGTGATGTTCCGCTCGGCGGCGATTATCCGATCCGCGTACAATCAATGACCACAACCGACACGCTGAATACAGAAGCCACGGTTGCACAGTCGATTCGTATGATTGAAGCCGGATGCGAGTATGTTCGCATTACAGCACCAAGCCTGAAAGAAGCGCAGAATCTCGAAAACATTAAGAAAGAATTACGCGCGCGCGGCTACACTGCCCCGCTTGTTGCCGATATCCATTTTACACCCAACGCAGCCGAGCTGGCTGCGCGCATTGTAGAAAAAGTGCGCGTAAATCCGGGCAACTACGCCGATAAAAAGAAGTTTGAGCATATCGATTATACCGACTATGCGTACGAAGCCGAGCTCGAACGCATCCGCGAACGCTTTACTCCGCTGGTGCGGATCTGCAAAGAATACGGCACCGCCATGCGCATCGGCACCAACCACGGTTCACTTTCCGACCGTATTCTGAGCCGCTACGGCGATACACCGCTGGGCATGGTAGAATCGGCCATGGAATTCCTGCGCATTTGTGAGGCTGAAAGCTACCACAACATTGTGCTTTCTATGAAAGCCAGTAATCCGCAGGTAATGGTGCAGGCCTATCGCTTGCTGGTGCAGCAGATGATTGCGGCCGGCATGAACTACCCGCTGCACCTTGGTGTAACCGAAGCCGGCGACGGCGAAGATGGCCGCATAAAATCGGCAGCCGGAATTGGCACGCTGCTCGAAGATGGGCTCGGCGATACAATCCGCGTTTCGCTGACCGAAGATCCGGAGTTCGAAATTCCGGTTGCCAAAGCACTTGCCGAACGCTACACCAACCGCGCAGCTCACACTCCGATTCCCGAACTCGAAAAGAAAGAAGGAAAGATTGTGCTGCCCTACTCGCCTTTCGATTATACCCGCCGCCGCACAAACGAAGTGCTCAACATTGGCGGTTCACAGGTGCCGCGCATTGTAGCCGATTTCAGCTCCAAACAGGAAATTACCGCAGCATCCATGTTTGCGGTTGGCTATAACTACTCGGTGCCGCTCGATAAATGGAACTTAACCGATCAGGCCTGCGATTTTATTTATGTGGGCGATAATGCGGTTGAGTTTGAAATTCCCGGCACGCTCGGATTAATTCAGAATTCCGGCAACTGGTTGCCTGATGTTGACCGCCGCTATCCGCTGTTTTGCGGTAATGAGTTTTTTGAAAGTACGGCACAGCATCCGGTGCTCAACTTTGTAGCGGCCGATATGGCGACGCTTACACCTGAGTTTATTGAAAAGCTGAAGCATGAAAACCGCATTGTGCTTGTGCTCGACAGCATGAATGATGCTGCAATGCCTGAACTGCGCCGTGCAGCAATTTTACTGATGGATGCCGGTTGCAAAACACCGTTCATCATCAAGCGGAATTTCATGCGCGAAAGTGCCGATGATGCTGTACTTTTTGCCGCAACTGATGCCGGCGCATTATTGCTCGATGGCTTTGGCGACGGGCTTTGGATCAAAACGGCTGGGCAAGTTGCTCCGCGCACGCTCAACAGCGCAGCATTCGGAATTCTACAAGCCACACGCACACGCATTTCAAAAACCGAATACATTTCATGCCCATCGTGCGGCCGCACACTTTTTGATTTGCAGGACACAACCAACAAAATCCGCAAACGCACCGAACACCTGAAAGGTGTGAAAATTGGCATCATGGGCTGCATCGTAAACGGTCCCGGCGAAATGGCCGATGCCGATTACGGTTATGTAGGCACCGGCGTTGGAAAAATCACACTTTACAAAGGCCGCGAAGTTGTGCAGCGAAATATTGATGAGGAAAATGCGGTAGAAGCTCTCGTAGATTTAATCCGCACGCACGGCGACTGGATTGAAGCGCCTCTGGCAAATGCCTTGGAAAACAATTAGTTTACATCCGGCAGTTAACAGCGTTGTCTTAATAACTCTGTTTGCAGCAGGAGCAAAGCAACTGGTGTTTGAAATACTTTTGCAGGGTAAACTGAACTCCATGTACAGAAAATTACTTTTCACAGCCGCTTTGTTCCTTACTGTTGCCGTTTCGGCGCAGATTACGGTTACCAATGCAATTGTTCCTCAATATATGCAGGGAACAAACGGCACCAATAATAACCGCACGCCGTTTTACTTCTGGGCTGAACTTTCGGGGCTTACGCCTAACGCTACTTACCGTTTTTATGCCGGTATGGATACGCTTGGTTCGTCAAACACATCAAACGGTGCCGGCAATCCGCTGCTGATCAATAACAACACCGGCGATTTCCGCCGTACTACCAATTCATCGCTTTCGAATTCGGCTGGGCACGATTCGCTTACTGCAGATTCGAGCGGACGGTTCAGCGGATGGTTTGGTGTTGAGGCTACCGGAAATGGCCGCTTTACACCCGGCAATATGATTCATCCGCAGCTCAACATGAACGATGGTGCCGGCGGAACATCAGTTGCTAACCGCGTTAAACTAACTGCCTACATGGTGCGTGCTGTTAACTACGGCACAAATTCAGGCAACCCCAACCAATGCTCTTTCCTGTTCGATCGTGCCGACAGTGTAACCATTGCACAAAAAAGTATTGTGTTGCTTTACGACAGTGTTTCAGGCAATGGCCGTCCGATTTCTTCTGCTGTTGTTGAGCTTGAAGGAATTAACCAAAACGTAATTACATCAACCGTAGCTGCTTATCGTGATAGTGTTGATCTGTTCACCTATCGCTGGGGAACAATCAATCCGAACTCAAACACAAACGGAGTTCGCCGCGTAGAGTATCGCGATTTACTTACCGATACAATTATCAACGCCGAAACCGATGGCGATGGCTGGTGGTGTTCGGGTGTAAATACAGTTTCACCGTCAAACGGAAACATCCCGGTTAAACTGAATGAGTACTTTACCCTCGGCAGCACAGCCACTATTCCGGATACAGCTTACACTACACTTCCGGCATTCTTCACCGCTGCCTCTAACGACCCGGTTGCCTACTATGCCTGGGATTTCGGCGATAATTCTGTTATCGGCACTACATCATCAACATCGCATACCTATACTGCTCCCGGAACTTATGTAGTTACATTGGTCATTAACAACGGCGCTTGCTACGATACCATTTCACAAAACATTGTAGTTCTCCTCGGAACAGGCATTGCCGCTCCTCAGCCCGGTCTGTGGTTTACTGTTGCCCCGAATCCGTCGAACGGACAAGTGTTTGTTAACATTCGTCAGGCCGGAGAGCGCACAGTTACGATTTTCAATATGCTTGGTGAAGTTGTGCAGTCACGTCAATTCATGGGCACACAGGCTGAGTTTGATTTGAGCAGTATGCCGAAAGGAATTTATATGATTCATGTTACCGATGATGCTACCGGTAAAACGGGTGTGCGTCGTGTGGTGATTCAGTAATCTGGGCGTATTTTATTTACGCATTAATTATATAGTTAAATAAGGCATCGCAAAAACTGCGATGCCTTATTTGTTTGTTGGAATGCGTTAGTTTGCTTTGAATGAAGTCTGGAGACTTCATTCAGAATTACGGAAAGTTTAGTCGGCTTTGCCGACGGAAACTTTCCGCAGCTTCGCTGCTTAGTCGAGTTTCAGGACAGCCATAAATGCACTTTGCGGCACTTCTACGTTACCGATTTGGCGCATGCGTTTCTTCCCCTCTTTCTGCTTTTCGAGCAGTTTGCGTTTACGCGAAATATCACCGCCGTAACATTTTGCGGTAACGTCTTTGCGAATCGCAGAGATGTTTTCGCGGGCTACAATTTTAGCACCGATAGCGGCCTGAATGGCAATCTGGAACTGCTGACGCGGAATCAGTTCTTTCAGTTTTTCGCAAATGCGCTTTCCGAATTCGTGTGCGCGTGAGCGGTGAATAAGTGCTGAAAGTGCGTCAACCTGATCACCGTTGATGAGAATATCGAGCTTGATCAGATCGGAGCGGCGGAAATCAATCGGATGATAATCGAACGAGGCGTAGCCTTTTGAAATTGTTTTGAGTTTGTCGTAAAAGTCGAAAACAATTTCACCGAGCGGAAGCTCAAACGTAAGCTCTACGCGGTCTGTAGTAAGATAAGTTTGGTTCAGAATAGTGCCGCGTTTCTCCATGCAAAGTTTGAGAATGCCGCCCACAAATTCTGACTTTGAAATAATGCTGGCTTTGATATAAGGCTCTTCAATATAATCGAGATGCGTGGGATCGGGCATATCGCTGGGGTTGTGCATGACAATCTTTTCGCCTTTGCTGGTGTAGGCGTAGTATTGCACGTTGGGCACGGTCGTAATAACCGTCATGTTGAACTCGCGTTCCAAACGTTCCTGCACAATTTCCATGTGCAGCATGCCCAAAAATCCGCAGCGGAAACCAAAGCCCAGCGCGGCCGATGCTTCGGGTTCCCAGGTGAGTGATGCATCGTTGAGCTGCAGCTTTTCCATGGAATAGCGCAGTTCTTCAAAGTCATCGGTATCCACCGGATAAATACCGGCAAAAACCATCGGTTTTACATCTTCAAAGCCCTGAATAGCAACATCGCAGGGGTTTGCCACTGTGGTAATGGTATCGCCTACTTTAACTTCGCGGGCATCTTTAATGCCGGAGATAATGTAGCCTACATCGCCGGTTTTAACGGTATCGCGCGGTTCCATGCCAAGGCGGAGAATGCCGATTTCATCAGCAAAGTACTCGCTGCCGGTGTTGAAGAATTTTACTTTTTCGCCTTTTTTGAGTTCGCCGTTCAGCACTTTGTAGTAGGCAATAATGCCGCGGAAAGAGTTGAATACCGAATCAAAAATGAGTGCCTGCAGCGGTGCGCTTCCATCGCCTTTCGGATGTGGTACGCGCTCTACAATGGCTTCGAGAATAGCATCAACACCGAGACCGGTTTTGCCTGATGCGGGAATAATTTCTTCGCGCTTGCAACCGAGCAGATCTACAATCTGGTCTTTGACCAATTCAGGCTCGGCGCTGGGCAGGTCAATTTTATTGAGCACCGGAATGATTTCGAGATCATTTTCGAGTGCGAGGTAAAGATTCGAAATGGTTTGAGCCTGAATGCCTTGTGCTGCGTCAACTATCAGCAACGCGCCTTCGCACGATGCAATGGAGCGCGATACTTCGTAAGAAAAATCGACGTGACCGGGCGTATCAATCAGGTTGAGTACAAACTGCTCGCCCTTGTAGGTGTAATTCATCTGGATCGCGTGGCTCTTGATGGTGATGCCGCGCTCTTTTTCCAGATCCATATCATCAAGCACCTGTGCCTCCATATCGCGGGCGGATACCGTTTTGGTAAATTCCAACAGGCGGTCGGCAAGGGTTGATTTGCCGTGGTCGATGTGGGCAATGATGCAGAAGTTGCGAATGTGTTTCATGGTACTTTCCGTACTGGGCTTGAAATAAGTGTGCAAAGATAGGGGTTTTTAGGGCTGTGGAAATCTTTTGACATTAATGTATCTGACTGAAATTCAGGCGTTAGTCAAGATATTTGTCTTTCATTAAAATCATCAATCTGTTTTTAATTGGTCAGTACACGCTTTTGGCTCTTATTTTAGTGCTTATGATTAGCTCAAAACAATGACAAAAGCAAGTCTATTTATTCTGGCAAATCTGCTGAGCCTGTGTTTGTTTGCACAATTAAATTATGGCGTTAAATGGCCAGTTCTCAGGCATGCCAGTTCAGTTGATTCAAATATTGTACTTTACAAACAGCAGCACGTTGCAGTTGTTATAGATTCTGTATTTTATAAAGAAGAAGGAAAAGACAGATGGGTAGACAAAATTCGGAAGTCATATATTGATAAGAGCGGAAAGGTAACTGCTTACGGAGAACTTGACAGAACTGCAGGTGTACACAACTTTTGGGAATATGAATACGACAAGTCAGGTATTGTTGTTGAGATGAGGCTGAGCAAGATTAGATATGGTGATACATTGCAAGAATGGACTTACAAAGCACTCGAATATGATAATTTGAAAAGGCCTTTGGTTATTCATCAGCAATGGACAGGGAACAAACCCAGTCAACCTTTAGCTATTAAAATTGTGAATGATGCTTTTTGGAATTATATAGGAACAGAAGCTGTTAAAAGCTATGATAAAAAAGATGCAACGGATAATTATGTTAGATATACCTATCATGCAGACGGGAAATATACCATCAAATCAATATTCATTTCGGGTCGAGATACAATGTCTGTTGATATAGACACATACAATTCTAAAGGAGATTTTATTGAGCACAGATATACTTTCCACAATATAAATGGGACGAAAGGGATGATTGTTTGGAAAGACACAAATATGAGAACTACAATCACTGAAACAAAAACTTGGAACAAAGATTCGATAATTGAACATACTTATTACGACGGAGCAATTGACGAAATATTTGGAGGAATTAAGGCATACAAAGCAG
>CALRTD020000182.1:0-8317 GCA_943371015.1 Synechococcus sp. UW140
TATTTATGAAGTACCTGAGAAGCGTGTTCGGTAGTATCGATATCGGTAATTACCTCGTCGATTATTCCTTTTTCGTTGATGATGAATGTGGTACGGATGATTCCATCAAAAACACGTCCCATAAACTGTTTTTGTCCCCAAACATCGTAAGCCTTAATCAGCTCAAGCTCGGTATCTGCAATAAGCGGAAAAGGTAAATTGTACTTCTTGATAAAATTCTGATGCTTTTTGGGTGAATCGGCACTAACTCCGATAACTTCATAACCCGATTTCATCATAAACTCATAATTATCACGCAAGCTACAGGCCTGTGCGGTACAACCGGGCGTACTGTCTTTGGGGTAGAAATAAAGCACAATCTTCTTGCCTTCGTAGTTTTTCGCATCATACTGCGTTTCATCCTGCAGTAATCCGTGAATAGCGGGAGCTTTATCGCCAGCTTTCAGGCTTGTCGAATGTTTTTCAAAGGCTACTTTCTTTGCCATATTCATAATTGCTTTTTTGAATGTGCTCATATTGTAGGAACAGAGAAACGGGTAAGATGTTTAGCTTGCTATCAGATAGCGCGCAAACCATTAACACGATTTAAGAGAATGTGCTTAACAACGGCGCTGTCGGCTTTACTACATGTGGAATCCTGGCAAAGATCCAACTTTCTCGCATTCATTTTCTTGATTCGGTAACTGCAACTATCAGATGGCAGCGATAAATAACTGTACCAACCACCATTTCGTTGCAGGAAGATGGTATCATTCGTAACTACAGGATCAGCAACGAGAATTGTCCTTCTGGTGTATCCAATATTATTAAACGATATTGTCAATGGAAATGCGTTCTGAGGCACATGAATACTTGCCTTGCCATCCATGTCGGCAACACAGTAGTTACGAAATGAACTATCGGTATTCGTTAATAAAAGAACAGTTACAGGTAATGGCTGCATAGAATTGCCTTCCATTTCCATTAATTGAAATCGAAATTGACAAGAGTCTGATGTTGTTGAGGTATGATGAATCAGGTCACCTGAAAAAGAAGTCTCCGGCAATTGATAACTGAAGTAAATATTCTTTTCCTTGATTATATACTTGCCCGATAAGCTGCATGAACTTATACAATCGCGCTCTGAATAAATAAATGTACTGTCGGCGTTAAACTTTAATTCGATTGATGGAATACAATTTGAGCAACTATAACTTCTGTTCTTATAATATTCTTTTGAACAGCCGAAAACTAATGCAAGTAAAACGAAGGCGAAAATTCTCATAACAGAGAAACGATAAGAAAAAGAAAATTCATAGTTCAATTCATCAGAAATACAAATAATACTCCTTCGTCAATTCAATATACTCATCCGTATAATTCTGCTCGTTCAAACTATCTTTTTCAATAACAAGTATTGATTCCGAGAAATGCGGCTTGGGTTGCCAGGCAAACTGCATCAGCCAGCGTTTTTCGGTTTTTTCGGGAGTAGTTTTTACGCGGGTAAAACGTGTGAGATGCAAGCCGTGCGATGCGGCCAATGCTAAAAACTTCACGCCCTCACGCGAAGGCAAAATCACACAAAACTTCCCGTCGCGCGTGAGCAGTTTAGACACGCCTTCGAGCAATTCGGCAAACGGTAAATGCAGCTGGTGACGGGCGGCGGCGCGGGCTTTTTCGGCGGCGGTTACACTCTCGCTGAAATAAGGCGGATTGCTTACAATCAGATCATACTGCTCATCCGTTGAAGCAGCAAACTCCTGCAGCGAATTGTGCAAAACCCGGATACGCTCTGACCAGGGACTTGCCGCAGCATTGTCGCGGGCTTCGTGTACCGCCACTTCGTCAATATCAACAGCATCAATCTGCGCACCGCATTTCTGTGCCAGCATCAGTGCAATTACTCCTGTGCCCGTGCCGATATCTAGAATGCGGCGAACGCCGTAGGTTTTGATCCACGCGCCAAGCAAAACGGCATCGGTGCCTACTTTCATGGCACAGCGGTCCTGGCGGATGTTGAATTGCTTGAATGCAAATGTTGCTGACGGCATAAAAAGAGATGCGCGTGTGGGTCTTGCGGGCAGGTTTGCTCTACCAAATTACACAAATTCGGCAAACCGCAATCCGCATTCTTTTACTCAGCATCTTCTTCGTCAACGGCAAACGGATTAAAATCGCCGTCAAACTCGTCTTCGTCGGCTGCATTGCCGAGATAAATATCAATCAACCCTTCGGGTGCGGCAATGTGCAGTTCGCGGGCTGCGCGATCTACTTTCTTGATAACACCGGGTGCAACCGGAATCAGAATTTCGTTGCGCCCCGAGCCAACTACCAATACCGGCTGCTGGAGACGGTCAACGACTTCGCCGGCGGTACCGATATTGCCCTTCACTTCGTCAATAACCGCAAAGCCGGGAATTTCATGAAAGTAGAACGCCGAATCATCGAGCTGAGGAAGTGCTGCCAGCGGCAGAAAAGCTTCGCAACCCACAAGCGCTTCGGAAGCGGCCGGTGTAGTTACATCTTCAAAGGCCACCGTTAGCATGTTGTTAAGCAAACGTGCCTGCTTTACGAAAAACGGCGTCAACGTTCCGTTGATGTCAAGAAAAACAGCATCGAGCGAGCGGTAGCGGGCAGGTTCATCAACATCAAGCTGAATGACGACTTCGCCTTTGAGTCCCGAAGTGCGGCGTACAAAGCCGGCCTGATAGCATTCGCTTTTTTTCATGGGTAACTGGGCTGTAACAAACAACGGCCGACCTTTTGAGGGTCGGCCGTTGATATGGATTGTAATCGGAGATTAGGCGTTTTCTTCGGCCGGAGTCTCGTCGGCAGCGGGTGCAGCTTCTTCTGCAACCGGAGCGGGATTTGACTTGGCAGCAATTTTAGCAGCAATTTTTTCGCGGGCTGCTGTTTCGTCGGCCTGACGTTTAGCAGCAGCGCTGCGCTCGGCTGATGAAAGTTTGCTTTTCTTACCGTCGATCTTGCTGGCTTTGTCTTCCATCCACTTCGCGAGCTTGGCTTCTGCCTGCTCTTGTGTGAGAGCGCCTTTCTGAACACCACCGTGGAGGTGATAACGGAAAAGAACTCCTTTGTATGAAAGGATAGCACGGGCGGTTTCGGTAGGTTGTGCGCCTGTTTTCACCCACTCGAACGCACGGTCAAAATCGAGATCGATTGTAGCCGGGTTGGTGTTCGGGTTGTAGGTGCCAATTTTTTCGATAAATCGCCCATCACGTGGGGAACGACTGTCCGCAACAACGATATGGAAATAGGCGTAGCCTTTTTTACCATGGCGCTGGAGTCTGATTTTCGTCGGCATTTCTGCGGAGAATTAAGTGTTAATGAATGATTGATACCCGTTTTTCGGGACGGCAAATGTAGGGAGTTTTCCTCAAATCCCAAATCTATCCTCATTTTTTTCTTGCTTCTGCCCTGTTTTGGCAAGTTGCAGTCGGTATCTTTGAGGCTTCACAGCACTATTTATATGAAGATCGCACTTCTCGGATACGGCAAAATGGGCAAAGTAATTGAGCGTATCGCCACTGAACGCGGGCACGAAGTTATCATCCGCGCCAATACGGCAGTAATGAGCAGCCTCACTCCTGCCGAACTCAGCCGGGCTGATGTGGCTATAGAATTCAGTGTGCCGCATGCTGCTGTGGCGAATATGCAGCTTTGCTTTGCAGCCGGTGTTCCGGTGGTTACCGGCACTACAGGCTGGCTCAACCAGCTGGATGCAGTAAAACAAAGCTGCGAAGCTGCCGGAGGAACGCTGTTTTACAGTTCCAATTTCAGTTTAGGTGTCCATCTTTTCTTTCGCCTCAATAAATACCTTGCTGCGCTGATGCAGCCGCATGCGGGCTACAAAGCGGATGTGGAGGAAATTCACCATGTACACAAACTAGATGCGCCCAGTGGAACGGCTTTAACGCTTGTAAACGGACTGCTAGACCACTACAGCCGCCAGCCCGAAGTAAAAACCTACATGCACAGTGGTCCCGAAAACCCGGCTGACAATGAACTGCCTGTGGTTTCCATCCGCACCGATGAAGTTCCGGGCACACATACCATTCGTTATACATCGGCAGTTGACCGGATCAGCATTACGCACGAGGCATTCAGCCGCGAGGGTTTTGCACTGGGCGCTGTGGTTGCGGCCGAATGGCTGCCCGGCCGCAAAGGCATTTTAGGCATGGATGATTTGCTTGGAAATGCTAATTTGCCATCTGCTTAGCTATTTTGCCATACAAAAGCTTTAGAATTCATTAACAAAGTTCAAATACAGAAAACGGCTTACCTTGCAGCCGATTCTTTAATCTGCTTATGCGTCCGATACACATTTTTCTGCTGCTGAGTCTGGTTGCCCTGTTTGCCGGACTCTACAAGATTTTTGAAAAAGCCGGTGAAAAAGGCTGGAAAGCCCTTATTCCGGGCTACAACTTTTACGTTTGGCTCAAAATCCTGAAAAAACCCTGGTGGTGGCTGATTCTTATTTTGATTCCAACCGTTGGCGTGTTTATGCTGCCGGTTCTGTTTGTGCTGACTGCCAACTGCTTCGGCAAACGCAAATTCAGCGATCATGTTATTGCTGTGCTTGGCTACTTTATTTACATGCCGTGGCTGGGCTTCGCTAAAGAACTTAAATTTCTCGGTGTTCCGCCCGAAGAAAAAAACCGCTACTGGCTCAAAGAATGGGGCGAAGCCGGCGTGTTTGCCGTTGTAGCCGCCACACTGATCCGTTCGTTTTTCTTTGAAGCGTTTGTGATTCCGTCTTCATCCATGGAAAGCACACTGCTCACTGGCGATTATTTGTTTGTAAGCAAAATGAGCTACGGCGCAAAAATTCCGTCGGTGCCGCTTACAATTCCGTTTACACACAATACAATTCCGGGAACAGAAACCACACCTTCTTACTTAGACTGGATTGAGTTGCCGTATATGCGCTTGCCGGGCTTCGGAAGTGTAGAACGCGGTGATATTGTGGTGTTTAACTTTCCGGAAGGTGATACGGTTTACACACTAAACAGAAATGCAAGTTATTACGCCTATGAACGAAGTGCTCGTTTAAAAGGAGATCCCGACTTCAGACAACAAGTAATCAATAACGAAGAAATTGTTGTTCATCCGGTTGATAAAGAAGATAACTATGTAAAACGTTGTGTAGCTGTTGCAGGTGATGTTTTAGAAATTAAGGATCGTGACATTTTTATTAACGGACAGAAATCAGAAAATTCTCCCAAAACACAATTTTCGTGGAATTTCAATTATCCGGAAGGCACAAGTATAGAAGGTTTAAGTGCAAATCTTGGCAAAAATGGAATTACCGATCAAATTGGTCAGTATTACGTTACTGATAGCTTGAAGAATGCCAATATTTCAATTCCAAACGATAAAATCGAGATTTTTAAGAATATCGTTCAGAGTGAAATTACCCCCAGCGTGATGCCTAAAGGAGCAACGCGCTTTAATTTACCGGGAACTAATGGCGAAACAGAACTGGATGATGTATATCCGCATTCTCCTGTTGATTTCCCCTGGAACCGCGATAATTTCGGGCCGCTGCAGATTCCGAAAAAAGGCTTAACTGTTCCGCTTAACCTGAAAGATCTCCCGCTCTGGAGGCGTGTGATTGAAGTGTATGAAGGTCATGCGCTGAAAGTGGAAGGAAACACCATTCTGATCGACGGAAAACCGGCCACAAGCTACACCTTTGCGATGGATTATTACTTTATGATGGGTGATAACCGCCACAACTCACTCGACTCGCGCTACTGGGGCTTTGTGCCTGAAACGCATATCATCGGTAAACCGGTTTTTATCTGGATGTCGAAAGGCGATTTCAGCGGATTCCGTCCTGAGCGCATGTTTTCGTTTGTGGGACAAAATGGTCCCGGCAAATCGTACTTGCTTTGGTTTGCAATAGGCGTTGTTGGAATCACCGGGTTTAATTATTTCCGGCGCAAACGCAAAGAAGCGGCAGCAACAGGCAAACCGGCTCAAAAGAAATAGTTAGCACACTTGCATGGACGAGGAAACCGGTTTTGTTGCTGATGATCCTTCGGCAGACTACGAACTGCCTGAGAGCGATACCACTCCTGCCGATGCGGCAGAAGCAGAAACCGTGTTCACTGAAACCGCTGCCGAAACCGAAACTCCGGGCAAAAAGAAAAAACGAAAACATCCGGTTCGCGAATGGATGGAGGCGCTTGTTTTTGCATTTGCCGGTGTGCTCCTGCTCAAACTCATCGTGTTTGAACCGTTTGCCATTCCGTCTGACTCGATGGATCGCACACTGGAAACCGGCGACTACATCATCGTTAACAAATTAGCCTACGGTGCGCGTATGCCGATGACGCCGCTGAGTCTTCCGTTTGGGCATCAAACCATTGGCACATCCGGCACAAAAGCCTATCTCGACTGGTGGCAATGGGGCTACAACCGTTTGCCCGGCTACAGCGAAGTAGAGCGCGGCGATGTAATTGTGTTCAATTTCCCGGCCGAAGATTTGTTTGCGCTTAACGGACACACGCACGAATATCCGGTTGATCACCGCACCTACTTCATCAAACGCGTTGCCGCAATTCCCGGCGATACATTAACGATCCGCGACCGCGAAGTATTTATTAATAGCCGTCAGCAAAATGCGCCCGGTCTGGCGTTGTTCAACTACATCATCAAAATGGACACGGTAAAGGCCGACAGTGTAAAACTTACTGGTCTAGGCTTGCTGCGCGAAAACCGGCAAGGGCAATATATCATGTACACGGTTGCACTGTTGCCCAAACAGGCCGATAGTTTGCGGCTCATCAAACAAATTATTTCAGTAGAGCCGGAACTTTCAAAAAGCGGAAGTTTTGATGAACAGATTTTTCCGCACAACGAATTTTATCCGTGGAATCTCGATAACTACGGGCCGCTGGTTATTCCGATGGCCGGAAAAAGTATAAAACTAACTGCACAAAACCTGCCCATTTATCAGCGCGCCATTGTTGACTATGAGCACAATAAAATCGAGCAGAAAGGCGATAGCTTGTACATCAACGGGAAATTAGATTCTGTTTATACATTTCAAATGAATTATTATTTTGTAATGGGCGATAATCGTCATTACTCCATGGATTCGCGCTACTGGGGTTTTGTGCCTGAAGATCATATTGTAGGCCGTGCAGCCATGATTTTGTTTTCTTACGATCGTAAAAACAAAAGTGTGCGCTGGAACCGTTGCTTCGAATCTGTTGAGTAAAGCTTTTTGCTGCTATGCCTGTTGAACTGCTGCTGTTACTTATTGCCGCCTTTGCTGCGGGCTTTGTAGATGCAGTGGTTGGCGGCGGCGGACTGATTCAGCTTCCTTCTTTTGTTTTGGCTTATCCCGGTTTGCCTTTTGCTACAGTTCTTGGCTCAAATAAATTAGCCAGTTTTGCCGGCACTGGTGTAGCTACCATCCGTTACATGTTTACCACAGCTGTTCCGTGGCGCACGGTTCTTCCGGCTATCGTTGCAGCATTAATTACTGCATGGATCGGAGCGCAATTAGTGAGTTACCTTGATAAAGCGCTTGTACGTCCGGTGGTGCTGGTTTTGCTGATTGCTGTAGCCATTTACACCTTCATCAAAAAAGACCTCGGAAGCAAACGCCGGCATCAGCCTTCGGGCAAAAAAGCCATTCTGCTTTCGGTATTCACCGGTGCAGCACTCGGTTTGTACGATGGATTTTTTGGCCCCGGAACCGGAAGCTTTCTGATTCTGATTTTTGTAACTGTTTTTGGCTATGAATTTCTGACCGCATCGGTTTGTGCCAAGCTGGTGAATTGCGCTACAAATATTGCCGCACTATTCTATTTTGGGTTGCATGGCAATATCAGCTACACCATTGCCATTCCGGTTGCCGTGAGCAATATGGCCGGTTCGTGGCTGGGAGCGCGCACGGCTTTACGCAAAGGCAACGGCTTTGTACGGGTGTTTTTTCTGCTTGTCGTAAGCGCACTGATCATCAGACTTGGCTACGATGTTTTTACGGCCAAGCAATCAGCGAACATCAACATGAAAACGATCGGTAAAAATGTGTTTGCGTTTGTGTACATAAACGCGAAATCCCATCTGGTTCCACTCGTTTTCTGAATGCGGCGGTTCAACATCGAGGAGAAGGTGATTTACCTCTTCGTGAACGGAATCGGGCCGTTGGGGTTGTGATTTCGGCCGGGCTTGGGGTTGGGTGTTCATGGCGCGGCATTTTACTGGTTCTTGGGAAAAGTAGTATTCTCAAAACCCGGATGTCAAGTTTTCAGCGCTTTTTTCGATGAAAGGTTATGCACCGGTAATTCACTGTTCATTAACA
>CALRTD020000183.1:0-8316 GCA_943371015.1 Synechococcus sp. UW140
GCTGGGCAAGAACAACACCATAAAAGTTGATAACCGGCTGCATCCGCTTACCGTTCCGGCGGAAGCAGAACCCGGACTGAAAGTAAGTGTGAATGAGGAAATAACTGATGAGGAAACTACAGTGTTGTTTCTTGATTTTGATGCTGCTCAGTCGGTGGTGTTAAACGGCAGCGGCAATTATGTTTTGCATCCTGTTGTTCGCGGATTTAATGCTGTTCAAACAGGTGCAATAACCGGAAGTTACCCGGTAACAGGTAAAACAGTTACCGTTGAAGCGCAAACCGGTGTTCGTGTTTTTACTACGTATGCCGAAAAGCATTCAGGTCATTTTATGCTCAGGGGCTTGCCTCCCGGCAGTTATACAATGCGGATTTACACCGCTGAGTCATCATCGCCGGTGTCGATTACTGTTGTTTCTGTAGCAGCAAATGCACTTGTTGATCTGGGAGTTCTGTAAATGTATGTATTGAATAAATAAAGAAGTTCCGTTACTGGCAGAAAGCGATGATGTCTGTGTACATCTGTTGCGCCTCCTCTGCCAGCTTTTCAGGTGGCAGCGTCCTTTTGCAGGGGGACGCTGCTTTTTTTATCAACACACATCTCAAAATTGTTTGCCGAGATTTTTCCAAGTGTTTTTTGAGATGGCGAATATCATTTCGCCGTCCCTAGTTTCCCAACTGAATTGTTGGGATGAGCAAGAACGGATGTGAAGTCAGGTCAAAAAAAGACGCCGTGAAAAAGCAGGCAGGATATTTTGAGATAAGTTCTGCCTGTTTAAAATACTGCAATTTTGCTTACTCTTACGGTTCTGCCGTTTGCAGCCCGCAACAAATAAACACCCGAACGAATGCCCAGTTGTGCTGCATTGAATTGCATTTGTCCTGAACAATTCGCAACTGATGCACAGCAGCGTCCCTGCGCATCAATTATATCAAGCTGAAAAACGGAAGCAGCAGGGAAATTAACAGTAAAAAAATCGGTGTTGCTGATGATGGATGGATACAGCTGAAGCGGTTCGGCAACAGCAGGTGCCTGGTTTACCGAAGTCAGATAATCATAGCGGTAAATACTTCCGCTGTCGCCAACGGCAAAGGCAAGCGTTGAATCAACTACAAACACTGCATTTATTGTATGATTTACAATTTCAATTTGCTGCGACCAGCCGGTTGTATTTCTAACCTGAAGAATGCCGCCGCCGGTAGTTTGACTGTAACCGCCAACTACACCAAAGCCATTGCTGAGCATATCAATATCATGAAATCCGGGATAGTAGAAGGAGAACGGAAATGTTTGGTCTGTTGAAAATGTTTGTCCGTTATCGGTTGAAATCAGCACATTGCTAAAGTTAATGTCAGCTGCTGATGCATAGAATGTATTTCCGCCGGCATAGTCAACAGCACTGAAGTTAGTCGTATCGGCATGCGGAATGGTATCCCATGTTTGGAAGTTGTTTAATGAACTGAAAATCCGCCCTCCGTTGCAAACAGCAATGGTTCTTGACGTTAACGGATTTTTGGCCATTCCTGTTACATGCACATAGGTTGTATTACTCAGGTATTCGAAAGTAAGCATTCTGTCGATACCCCATGATGCGCCATTCCAGTACGAAACGTAAGCTCCTCCGAAGCAACCTTGCCCGAACAAATAGCCTTCGTTATAATTGGCAAACATTAAGCCGTCGGGAAAACATGGGTTACTGGCGCCGTTTATTATATACCATGTCGTTCCGCTGTTTGAGGTTTGCGGCACTGCAGCCTGATATTCGCCTGTTGTAAATCCGCCTCCGTTATCAAACATCCAGATTGCTGCAAGATTTCCGGGATAGGCATTGGGTATAGGTGCTGCAAGTGTCCATGTATTTCCGCGATCTGTTGTTCGCAGCAAAATGCTGTCGTTTCCTACTATATAGCCAGTATCGGCTGATGTAAAAAACACATCATTCAGTTTTTTGGTAGTTCCTGAATTGAGCGTTGTCCATTGCTGTGCATGAACCGAAATGCTGCCGATAAATAAGATCGATAGGAATAGATGCTTCATGATTTTATGTTTATTGTACAAAGTTGCAATCAACGCACAGTGTCGTCAAGGACAAAAACGCCAGCTCATTATACAAATCAGGGTTAATTTGCTTTAATCTCGGTAAATGCCTGAACTAATTTGTTCAGTTCATCAGTTGTTGTAAAAATGTTTGGTGTGATACGGCATCCTTGTACACCGTTGTTATCAATTGCAACTGTGTAGATTTTATATTTCTCAAAAAGTATTTCGGCTAGTCGGGCAGGTGCCATTCCTTTTATTCCGGCGTTGGCAATCGCGCAGGAACGGTAATAATCTTCAGGTGTATTTACAATTACATGATCGAGTTTTCTGACTTTCGATGTCCAGTAATGTTGTAAAAAGCGCAACCGATTTTCTTTTTTTAATGCACCGATTGTAGTGTAGTATGTTATTGCATCTGCAATTGTAAGATCAGTATGTGCGGGATGTGTTCCGGTATGATTAAGGCGGGCAATATTATTTACCGGTACACCTTCTTCGGCAAAAAGCGGCCATATAGTTGGAATGTGCTCTTTACGCATCCATAGAAAACCCGCGCCAATCGGAACACTCAGCCATTTGTGTAAACTGCATCCGTAGTAATCGCAATTGAGAGCCGGAATTGAAAATTCAATATGTGCAAAAGCATGAGCACCATCAACCATTACCTGCACACCACGACTGCGTGCATGGTCACAAATTTTTCGGACAGGTAAAACTTGACCGGTGATGTTGATGATATGAGAAAGCATCATCAACCGGGTATGTTTGGTAATTGCATCTGCATAAACAGTAACAATCTCAAGATCGGATTTTGGATGCAGCGGAACGGTAACATATTTAATAACGATTCCGTGTCTGCGTTCCACCTGTTTAAACATATCAATCATTGCACCGTAATCGTGAACGGCAATCACAACTTCATCGCCTTTCTTCCAATTGAAACCGGCAATGACCATGTCCAGTGATTCTGTCGTGTTGCGTGTGATAATCAGTTCATCGGCCGGAACACCTGCTGTTTTGGCTAATAAAGCTGCCGCAGCATTTTTGTTCTCAAATTGCACCGTGCGCATATATCGTGCACCGAGGCGGTTTACTTCGTTAATGTGTTGTATGAAACGTTCGCGGATATAACGCGGCTGCACGCAGTAATAACCGTTTTCGAGATTGATGAACTCATCCGGCAAGTCATATCCGCTGCGGACACTGCGCCAGAACTCCTCTTTTTTACCTGTCGGCAGATCCGGCTCTGCGTTGCTTGAAAACTGCGACAGTAATGGCGAAGAACTTAACCCGGCAAGGCCAAGTAATCCGGCTTTTTTCAGAAAAGTACGTTTGTCCATGCGGCGATAGTTAAGTACACTAACATACGGAAAGCTATCTGGAATAAAAAAGGCTGTCTCCGTATTTTGAGACAGCCTTTGCATTCAATGCTTACAAGTTATTCGCGAATCAGTTTTTGGTTTACGGTTACATTACCGTTCTCATCAACAAGCCGGAAGAAATAAACACCGCTGCTGAGTATAAGGTCTGGTAGTGTATTGGTGCCTTCAATAGCCGTTCCTTCGCTAACTGTACGTCCTGAGGCGTCGGTTATTGTCCAGCTACCGCTTGTTATTGAGCTGAAGCTGATCTTATCGCTTTTGGTTGATGGGTTCGGGAAAATATACAATGTGCTGTTTTCTGCTTCTTCAATTGCTGTTGTTACGCACACTGCAGTTATATCATTGCTGATGGTGTAGGTATTTATGCTGTTTCCGCTTACTTCAATGCCATCATTACTCACCGAAACCGGACGAAGTATAGATGACATCTGCGGAACAGTAACCTGCCAGCTGCTAACGGTTATCGGTGATGTATTACAGTTGGTTTCAAAACTGTTTCCGATTTTAATTAATGAAAGAGGTCTTCCTCCTGTATAAATATCACTTTCTAGCAAATAGAGTTCGTTTGCATTTCCTGTCATCGAAATTGATTCCGGAAAAGAAGGGGGCATGCCATAGTTATATTCTATCGCACCAAGAACATTACCCTCTGCATCCATGCGGAGCATGAAGCTGGTTGAATTTCTTGTGTATGCGTCAGTGCCGCCGGTTGCAATAAACGAACCATCAGACAGTGCATGCAAAAAATAAAATGAGCTCATGTTTACATCCGCCGAGTTATATGTTTTGATCCAGCTTATTGATCCGGTAATGTCTATTTTCATCAGATAGGCGGAATAGTCAATGTAGCCGCCTGCAATTAAACTTCCATCGGAAAGCTGGCATATCGCTTTTGTGTGACTGTATGCACCGGGCCATGCTTCAAAACTAAATCCCCAGTCAACACCACCGGCAAGGTTCACTTTTACCAGTGCAGTTTTGTTATTTTCTTTGCTGGTCATTACAAAACCACCATCATAAGTAGGAGTTCCGTCAAATCCCGGATGTTTTATTTCATTTGAATCTGTTTTAAAAGCTTTACCCCACATCAGATTTCCGTCGGCATCCGTACGCAACAATTGCATGTGCGATGAAACCGAAAGATTAATCATATATCCATCATCATACATTTTGCTGCACGATGGTTTGTAATAAATACTCTCATCACTTGCCCAGTAGAATTTGCTCCAGTTGATTGTACCGGTAGCCGTAAGTTCTGTTATAAAATACTGAAGCTGGTAGTTAGTATTAAAGAGCGTGCCAAATACCCAAATGGATCCATCTGAATTTTCGCCAATGTTTTGTATTTTATGGTATGTGACTGTATTTACATCGCCAAGAGAAATACTCCATACCGAATAACCGGTAGCGTCGATTCTGGATAAAACAGCAAAACCATCTATATCATTCCAGGATATAAGAATGTCACCATTGCTGCACGGAGTCATAGCTGCCGGTGAAACTGGATGGGTTGTGTTACCGGTTTGCTTATAAGTTCTGATGTATGAACTCTGAGCTTCGGCCTGTATTCCGCCGAGCATCAGCAGTGCTGTGCTTGCAAAAAGGAGAGTAAGTTTTCTCATGGTCGTTGGGTTTTGATTGACGGGAGCATTACAACATTATAACAAAAAAAGCTGTTAGTCAATAATTTTAAGATTTATTTGCAGAGCGGTTTTAGGAAACTACCGGGATTTCAAACGGTAAATTTTATTGCTGAAATAATTTAGAAGGCCTGATTAATGAGGTGATTCACCAGAAACAGAAATACATTTATTGCTAAATAAAGTACTCAACAAAAATCCCCGAATCATGACGATTCGGGGATTTTAACGGAATGATTAATCGATTAATATTTAATGATTGGTGTGGCTGATGCACCTGATGCTGAAATCACACGCAAAACATACATACCTGCCGGTAATGTATTGGTTTCAATTTGTGCAGCGTTCGATTGAATTGTGTTTGACATCAGCAGTTTTCCCTGCATATCGAAAATATTAACTTCCGAAATCACTTCATCAGCGCTGATGTTAAGCACTTCATTGAACGGATTCGGATAAACATTTACTGCTGAGAGCTGATTTTCAGTAACACCTGTGCATACATCAACAACTACCTCAATACTGTCGGAGTTCTGACAGCCGTTGTTATCGGTAAATGTGTAAACAACTGTATTGCTGCCGATCTGAGCTGAGGCGGCATCAAACAAATTACCGCTAACTCCGGGGCCTGAAAACACTCCGCCTGCAGGCTGTCCGCTAAGCACCTGAGCCGGCGAATTGATGCAGAGTGTATCAGAACTGATGCTTGCAGAAACTGCGGGAATATTGTTTGCAGTTACTGTTACGTTAGCGCTGTCAGTACATCCGTTTGCAGCAGTTCCTGTTACGGTAAATGTAGTTGTGGTATTGATGAATTGCGTAAATGCTGCGTTGCTGATGTTTGCAGGCTGCCAGTTGTAGCTGTTAGCACCTGAGGCTGTAAAGACTACAGAGTCTGCTCCGCAAACCGCAGTAGCTGATGAAGCAGCGGTAACAACCGGTGATGCATTTACTGTAATGGCAACTGTTGCTGTATTGTTGCAGCCGTTAGAACCAACTCCTGTAACTGTATAGGTTGTACTTGCAGAAGGCACATCAGTAACAGTGCTTCCTGTAAGCAAGCCCGGCAGCCAGGTGTACGTTGATCCGCCGGTTGCAGTCATTGAAATTGCATTGCCTGAACAGATCGTGTTGTTTACAGCAGTAGCTGCAATTGTCGGTCGCGGAAGTGCTGTAATTGTTACTGTTGCAGTATTGGTACAGCCTGCCGCATTTGTTCCGGTTACCGTGTAGGTGGTGTTTGTTGCAGGATTAACAGTTACTGAACTTCCCGACAAGTTACCCGGCATCCACATATAGCTTGTAGCTCCTGCGCTGCTCAGTGTAACGTTTGAACCACTGCAGATGGTTGTTGCTTGTGTAGTTGCAGTAACAGTTGGTGTTGTGCTAACCGCAATTGAAATGGTTGCAGTATTTGTACAACCAGCAGCACTGGTTCCGGTTACGGTGTAAGTTGTAGTGGCCGAAGGAGTAACGCTTACTGATGAACCGCTCAAATTGCCCGGCGTCCAGTTGTAGGTTGCTGCACCTGAACTGCTCAGTGTTACCGGCGAACCATTACAAACTGCAGTTGATGATGCTGTTGCAGCAACAGTAGGTAAGGCATTAACAGTAACAGCAACGGTAGACGTGTTTGTACAACCGTTAGCATCGGTTCCGGTAACTGAATAGGTTTGTGTTGCAGAAGGTGTTACAGTTACAGAAGCGCCGCTCAAATTGCCCGGCAACCAGTTGTAGGTTGTTGCGCCAGTTGCATTCAGTGTTGATGTATTACCCACACAAATTGAAGCGGCTGATGTTGAAGCCGCAACTGTGGGCAGTGCATTTACTGTAACAGCAATAGTTGAAGTATTTGTACAACCTGCCGCATTGGTTCCGGTAACGGTATAGGTTTGTGTTGCAGACGGCGTTACAGTTACTGAACTTCCGCTCAAATTACCCGGCAACCAGTTGTAAGTTGTTGCACCAGTTCCGCTCAATGTTGCTGCATTACCCACGCAAATTGAAGAGGCTGATGTTGAAGCCGCAACTGTGGGCAGTGCATTTACGGTAACAGCAACCGTTGACGTGTTTGTACAACCTGCCGCATTGGTGCCGGTAACAGTATAGGTTTGTGTTGCAGACGGAGTTACAGTTACTGAACTACCACTCAAATTGCCCGGCAACCAGTTGTAGGTTGCAGCGCCAGTTGCATTCAGTGTTGATGTATTGCCCACGCAAATTGAAGCTGCTGATGTTGAAGCCGCAACTGTGGGCAGTGCGTTTAATGTAACAGCAACCGTTGATGTGTTTGTACAACCTGCCGCATTGGTACCGGTAACGGTATAGGTTTGTGTTGCAGACGGCGTTACAGTTACAGAAGCGCCGCTCAAATTACCCGGCAACCAGTTGTAGGTTGTTGCACCTGTTGCATTCAGTGTTGAAGTAGTACCGGCACAAATAGAAGCTGCTGAGGTTGAAGCAGCAACAGTTGGCAGTGTATTTACTGTAACAGCAACGGTTGAAGTATTTGTACAACCATTAGCATCGGTTCCGGTAAGCGTATACGTTTGTGTTGACGAGGGTGTAACAGTTACAGATGAACCGCTGATATTGCCCGGCAGCCAGTTGTAGGTGGCTGCACCAGTTCCGCTCAATGTTGCTGTGTTACCCACACAAATTGAAGAAGCTGATGTAGAAGCAGCAACTGTGGGCAGTGTATTTACAGTAACAGCAACAGTAGAAGTGTTTGTACAACCGGCAGCGTTTGTTCCGGTTACTGTGTATGTTGTAGTTGCAGTCGGAGTAACTGTTACTGAAGCACCGCTGATATTACCCGGCATCCAGTTGTAAGTTGCAGCACCGGTTGCATTGAGTGTTGCTGTAGTACCTGCGCATACTGATGTAGCAGAAGTTGAAGCTGTAACAACAGGAGCCGGATTTACAATTACACGTGCTGTATTGGTTTTTCCGCTGCACGCATTTGCTGTTGATGTAACAAGCAACTGATAATTACCTGCTGTTGATGCAGTGTATGTTGGATTCGTTTCACCGGCAATAGTGCTGCCGTTTTGAATCCACTGATAAGTTGTTCCGGCTACAGTGTTTCCGGTAAGCAACTGTGTTGAACCCTGGCAGATGGATGATGATGCAGGAGTTACAGCTACGCCGGTACGCTGAGCACAAGTAGTAATCTGAAAAATAGTAAGTGTGCTTGATGTTTCGTTGGCCAGCAAAAGCAGCGGCTGACCATTGGGTGAAAGCGAATCAGGGAT
>CALRTD020000184.1:0-8191 GCA_943371015.1 Synechococcus sp. UW140
CATCTAATTCATACCCTAAATTATCTCCATCAAAAAAGTCATCACCTCTAAATAATTTTTTATTATCTGGCAATGTACTTTCACTCACATCCTCCCCATCCGTATAAGGATCATCTACTTCATGCTCACTGCCATACATCACAATCTTATCAGCCCCCGGAACACTGCTTTCCTTTTTCCCAAAACCTCTCACGCCCTTCATCAGCGTTAACGGCATCAACTCCGCAATCGTTGCATCAACAGGAACATCGGCTGCATCATTCGCCTCCGTAATCACCTTCGCCATAAACAACGCTCTGCGTTTGCTATCGCTGTCAGGACCATCAGGTACATCCTTATCAGCATCCTCTTTCAACTTCTTCTTATCCGTATCACTCACATCATCCTGATGCTTCTTAAAATTCTCCGATGCTTTCTTCTCATCAGCACTCGGCTCCGTTTCTAGTTTATCCGGCTTCTCGCGCTTCTCATTAGTTCCCGTCTTTTTATTATTCTCATTCACCGGATCATTCTTCAAATCACGGTTCGGTTGTTCCTTTGTAAACTCATCCGTATTGCGTGAGAGATACTTCCGCAAACTTGCATACAAGTTCTTCCACGTATCTTTCTTAAACATGGCAGCTACTGTGCGCGGTGCCCATGTCAGTTTGCGCATGAAGTTTTTCTTCAGCTCTATAAACATCCGCTTGGCAAAGGTTTTGGGATACCTTTTCAGCATTTCCAGCATTTGCTTCGCGCCGCTTACCTGACCTTTGCCTCCAACTATCGCCAGGATAGATATAGCTGTGTTTCCGGCATCTTTTTTCAGTTCGGCATTGTTCTGGAACAGCACTTCTGCGGTTTTTGCGGTGTGCATTTCATACGCATTCTTTATACCCGAGAGTACACTCAATGCTGCGGTTACCACACCGACCCAGAAGGTTACTGTACCCATAGTAGCCGTTGCGCTCCAAAGCCAGGTTGTAAGCGGTATTAATGCTCCGGCTGTAAAGAATGAACCTACTGTTGCTGCTATACTGAGTACTAAAAGTAATCCGGTTATTACTCCGCAGATCGTCAACAGTTGCACACCCACATTCGAACCTTTCTTCAGGATCATTCCAACAGGATCTTTTTCAAATCCGCCCCAATCGCTCAGCTCCGTCCAGATGCCTTTTACTGCGCCTGAGATTGTGTTGTAAAACTCTACAGGGTTCACCATGGCAAGAGCAAAATTGCCTACATCAGCCCAGGTAATGTTGGTGATTGACTTCCAGATCGCATCCAAGCCCTGTGTAAGCGAACTCCAGAATAAACCGATCTTATCTACTTTGCTCAGGTTATTGGTTACTCGATTCAGCGGGCTTTGGAGTGCTTTACTGCGGGTTGTGTTATGAGTATCTATTTGTGTGAGCCGTTTCTCTTCGGCCTTTAACATCAACTGTTCCTGATTGGAAGCTACCCATGCATCGTAGTTTGCCATGAACACTTCAAGCGCAGCCTGCAGTTCGGTGCGTTGAGCCGGACTGAGACTATCAACAAAAGCATTTCGCTCATCTTCAGTTTCAAGTTTTACATAGTTGAACAACAATCCGTCTGTACCTTCCTGATTGAGCAGGCCGGCTTCAAATACCTTGGCTTCTTCATTCAGCAAATTTTCGCGCGAGGAAACGCGGCTCATGTTTTTATAATAGAAGTATTGTGCCCGGTGAGTTTCGTTCTCAATCTCGAACGAAGTTTTCATCAGATCCATACCTTCTTTTGTCAGCTTCTGCTCCTCTTTTTTGTTTTTCTCCAGCTTGCTGCGTGTAGCTGTCAGTTCTTTCTTTGCCTTATCGTTGCGGGTTTTCTCCTGACTCAGTTTTTGTTTCGACTGGGCAAGCTTTTGTTGTGTTGCCTGTATATCTTTCCCGGTTTGCGTATTTTTCAGCTTAGCATTTTCTGCATCGGCTTTTAGTCGGTTAGCCATTTCTCCGCCACCGCTCATTGCATCGGCCATTGTAGAAGAACCCGAGCTCAGTTCTTCATACTTCTCACTCAGCATTCCCGAATCTTCGTCTTCCGGATCTTTGTGCTCATTAGAGCCTTGAAGCATATCCGCCGATTCTTTACGCATATCCTCGGCTTCATCTTTGTTTTCGTTATAGGTACTGATATGTATGCCAACTGATCCGCTAACTGCTTTTTCACGTTTAATTGATTCAGCCAGCGGAGCATTCATCGTTTGCAAATTTTTCTCGCGCTGCGTTGTATTTTTCTCGGCAGTACCTAAGCTTTTCTCAGAACCGGCAACTTTGTTTTCTAATTTCTTTACATCGCTTTCTAAACTCAGTCGCTGAGTGGTTAGCTCTTTCGCTCTGTCTGTAGCTTCTTTACCTTTATCGCGGAATTGCTGTGCAGTTATAATTAACCCGGTAAGATTATTATTTGTTGTTTCATCGGCTTCAATCACTTCTCCTGCTTCATCCTGCGCATCTTTCATTTCCACTTCTTTCACCAGCGGAGGATTATCATAGTCTTCCTTCACACCTTCAGGACCCGGATCATCTTCAACCGGAGGGAGTCCGTTTTCATTTGCCTTTGTTTGACTACTTGTTTCTGCAGGTTGTTTTTCAGGTGCAGATACTTGCGTTGTTTGCTTTTTCGCCTCTGCTGTAATTATATTCTCTTCTTCTTTTAGTTTTTCAGGAGTAACAGCTACAGATTGTTCGCTGTGAAGAGCCTCTGTTTTTTCATTTTCCTTGATTTGCGTTGCAGCCTGCTTGACCAATACTTCTTTTCGCTTCTTCTCCTCCCCAACATCATCCCCCTTCGGCTGCACCGCATTCACCACCGGCTGCTCAACAGCATTCTGCGTAGCATCCGCATTTACAACCTGCCCGTTCTCTTTCAGCGCATCGTTCCGCTCCGCATTTGTTAAAGCCGGCTCATTAGTTGATGATTCCTGCTTTACACCTGCGGAAACAGTTTCTGTTTGTGCATTACTGTTTTGAACAGTATTTTTTTGAGCATCATCGTTCTTAACATTCAGGTTCTGCGCATTACTGTTTTGTACATTCAGATTTTGCGTATTCCCATCCTGCACCAACTTCCCATCTTTGGAAACACCTTCCGTTACTCCCGTTCCCGAAACTTTCTGCTCAGCATTGTCATTACTTTCCGTCACAGCTCCCTGCTTCTTCGCATCCGCTTCCTCACGCATCCGCAGCCTGCGGTTGTGCAAACCCGCCTGCTGATGAAAGTAAAAACCACCATGCGCAAACGCCCAGTTCATTTCCTGCGCACTCAGTTTTTGGCCGCGCTGCATCTGTTGCTGAACGCGACGAACCAACTGCTGCGGACTTTTACCCATTGGCGAAAAATTGGAAGACGCATCACCTTCCTGCTCTGTAATCATAGCAGGAGAAAAAGGCAATGGCCCATTGCCCGATGTTGGTACTGGCTGATGAACAGGTTCCATATGCACTACTATTCAATACTTTTATTTCAATACTAAAAAAACAGCGCACACAGCACAGCTACCTTTTCCCCGGGTAATTGCTGAAGCTGTGTGCTGCTGCGGGGCTTCATAGATGCTTTTAAACTTTATCCAAACGGCTCATGAAACTGGTACAATGAGCGATACTTATTTACTTTGCTCGCAGCGAAATTGCGGAGCACAATTTTTCGGGGTTCTTGTGCTCCGCGCTGCCGCCGGTTATTTTATTGATCACTAAACCATTTATCATTCAAGCAGAACTTAAATCCTTGTCTGATCGAGTCCCCGCATACATTATGGGAACAAAATCAGATAAACAAAAAACCTTGTCTGATCGAGTCCCCGCATATATTGCGGGGATCGAGATCAGTTAGGGTTCTCCGGCCCGCTCGGCACTTGGTTATTCACCGGAACCGGAAATTTTTCAGTTACTGAAATCACCACCCGCGCACGGTTCGAACGTGTTTTAGCTGCTGTTGAACTCACAGCTGTATCCACGGTTTCAAACACATAATCAAAATAATCGGTAGTGATGATCTGTGAAGGTGGTAAGTAAGAGAATACTTCCATTCCGTTCGACTCAACAATGCGAACAGTTCCGCCGGCTGCTGTTACAAATGCGTTGCGCGTTTGTGTACCTTGTGTGGTGATACCATACAGACGAAGCGAATACGTTTCATCATAATTCACCGAACGGCGCAAACTGATGAGTACTGGAGCTGTTGCCTGATTTGATGCGGGAAGCGCAGGCACTGCATACGCGTCAGCTGCATACGCAAAATCGCCCGGACGGAAATCGTTGAACTGTGTCATTGCATAAGAGGGCAACAACAATTCGGCATCGGTTGGTGATGGAATGTCATCGCAGAAACATTCGCAACTCACCAGATAAGGCAGACAGAAATCGCCAATGGCGCGTGCGGCGGCAACAGTTACAACCGGACTTACAAGCACACTGCTGGAGCTGCTGCTCGAATTGCGATTTAAAGATTGATTGCTGTTGAAACTACTGCTGAAATTACTTTGCGGAACAAGCGTTACATCAGTACCTGCATATACAACTACAAATGTTCCTCCGGGCTGCACACCCGCTTTGTGGTCGATGCCAGGATGGCGTTTTATGAAATTTTTGAGCAGCGTCGGATCATTTGCCATCACATAACTCAAACGGTGCAGATATTGATAATATACTTTCTCAACGGCACGATACGTTTGATCGCTGATGATGCTGTTCAAAAACCAAATCTGCTCAGCAGCCCACTGTCCGAAGCTGAAGTAAAACTCTTGCGGGAAACGGGCCCTGAGTGCATGTGTTACTTCATCTAGCAAGAGCATGAGGTTGGCTTTAGCATTTACAGCCTGTGCAACAAGTGCCTGATACGAAAGAATGAAACTTGTATCAACTGTTACGCTTGTAGTTGGAGCTGCAATTGGTGTAAGCTCGCCAATTACAGAAGGCCGATAGCCAAAATCAAAATCGCTGAGCCGCTCGGCCATTACCGGTGCCGAAAGTAAATTGTTCAGGTAACGCTGTAATCCGGCAGTTGAACCTACTACAGTTGCAAAATCGCTGATAACTGTTCCCAGGCTTCGCGGTGCTGTGAGCGGAGGACGCTGCAGTGACTGTACAACCTGATCAACCGCTGCACTGCTGCTCATCAAAGCCGAGCTGTAGGTTGTTACTGCTGATGCTGAAGTCTGCACTTGAGTAGAAGCTGTGCGCATAGTACTTGCATTGGCAGTAACAACACTGTCAGTTAATGCTGATGAAATGGATTGCTCAGCAAAAAGTACTGAAGCACGGTTTGAACTGTTACCAATTTCGCGCACCAGCTGATCGAGGAAATCACCTACGCCACTTGTGTTCTGCACATAGTTAAACAAGTTCTGCGAACGTGAACGCCAATGTGTAAAACGAGCCATCATTTCAGCACGTAAACTGCGATAAAGCGCATCAAGATCTGAATATGAGCAAAGCGACTTTGCTTCTGAAGCTGTTAGCTGTCCCTGCAAACGAACAGCCATTACAGTAAAAGGAAGGTTGTAAGCCGTTTTAATGGTATTGATATCCGTAAGTACCTGCGAGTAGGTTTTGTTCAGGTAACCTTCGATACGCAGGAAGTTATACGGATCAAGATCGAAATTCAGTGGCTTGGTGACGTATGTTCCGGTACCGGGATTTTGATCCAGGTTGTTGTAGCCAAGCACCGGATAATTAGTTCCGGAGCCAACACCGCGGCGCAGATTTTCGTAATTCCACTGCGACTCAAGCGTAAGGTTAAGTGCTGCCGGAAGCGCTGACGATGTCTGTACGGTGTCGTTAGTGTAATAATACGGAATGGCACGAGGGGTGAGATAACTTTGCTTTTCAATGCTCGGTGTAATGCGTACATCTGTATTTCCCCGCGGGTTGTGAATGAGATTCACATTAAATGCTTCGAGCAGCAATACCATGCGTTTGTGCAATACAATAAGCCGCTGCTGAAGATCATGCTGTCCGGCCGATGTTTGTGACGCGATAAAATTGGTGCGGTAATCCATCACCGAATAAGCTCCATCGTTTTGCGCATAACCCAATACAAGATGTTTTGGGAAATAAGCACTGGAAACGCAGCAGCGCGACATGAGTTCGGCTGCCGCTTCGCGAAACTCGTTGTAGGCCAGCAACAGGTCTTTCATGAAATCATAGAAATACTGTACCCCCATGTAGTTCGGGCCAGAAGCGCTCGTATTTGTAATGAGCGTATCCCAAACTGTTTTGTAGGTTGCAATACTCGAAGCTGTAACCGGATTGCTTGTATAAACCGGTTGCAGAATCGGCTCAAAAATGGTGTATGAACTGCTGATTAAATCAAAAATGCTCGGCGAAACATTTGTGGTATCATAAACCGGACGAAGTGCATTTACATAGTTCTCTGAAAAACGGAAGTAATCAGAAGACTCGGGACCTGCCGTTGTAAACAGCGGACGATTGATGCGTACATCCGGCATCTGAAAACGTGCAGGGAACGTAACATTATCGGCAAGCATTTGTTGCTGCACGAAATTGGCGACATCAGCCGCATCGGCAAGAAGTGCGCGCAGGTTGAACACACGATCCATACCCAAATCATCGCACGCACGGCCGAGGCACGAACGCAAATCCACATCTGTACACTCGAGGAAAAGTAAAACTACTTTTTCGGTTCCGGGACTGTTTCCACTTATGAATGCCGGTGTAAGATTTGTTGTGCCGGTTACAGCCGGATTAGTTACAGCCGGATACAATTCATACAAATCAATTTGCGTGAGCTGATCCATGAACGGCGGATAACTAACGCCCGAAGGAAGCTGATACGGTTTATAGCGGGTGTATGTCTGCGAAGCAATAGAAATCAGAAAACCTTCGCTGGTTACACCCTTGCCTTCTGTTACATGAATAACTAAGTCGGTGCCGCTAACTGTTACCGATTGTTCAAGGCCGCATACAATACCAACCCCAATCAGCCGGGTGCGGGTGATTCGTGTCTGTTCGTCGAGATAACCAGCAAGCAAATTAAGCTGTGAACTGGTCAGTACCTGATTATTTTCAAATACAGGATACCGTGAAAGAAGATTGTTACTCATGGTTGATCGGAATTAAAGCGTGCCTAAATTGGAGTTATTAAGAATGATGGAGTGTTGAAGCGTGTCATCAATATCACAATCGTGCAGTGTGCCCGAAGGATAGCGTGAACGGATTGATTTGAGTACGGTAACCAGACCGCGTTGTGCATCGGTGCGCTCAACGGCTGTGGCATTGGGGGAATTAGAAATCATCAGCCACCATTTCCACACCGATTCAAAAAGTGCCATGTCTTCATAGCCTACCCAGCAAATATTGAGCAGCACATGCGCCGGTGCTTCGGTACGCAGCAAGCGCTCAAAATAATTGCGGAATGCAAAATTGCTGAAACGTCCCTGCCAAACCGGGAGTATTACAGAGGCGATGTAAGAATACGGATCCGTATAATTGCAGTCTTCACAGTCGGCAGTTGTGTTAATGTCCAGAAATTCATCACGCACTGTATTGATACGGTTGAGCATCTGCAGTTCAAAATCACCGCTTACATTTTGTGTTTGTGAAACTGCCAAAACATAACGCCCATTATTGGTGAGCGGCATCGAATTTTCGATTACTGCTTCTCCGGTAAGTACAAGTGATGCCGGTAAACCAGTTCCGTCAATGGTAACAACGTTTGCCGGTGTACTGTTAACCGCGCTGATCGCTGTAACCGGACGTGTAATCCAGAACTGAACTGTACCCAGCGGAGCGGCATCAGTAACCGATTCGAGAACTGTAATTTCTGTATTGCCGCTGTTAAAAACTACAGTATTTACCGTGTAAAAAGCATCGTTAACAGCCGATCCGGTAATGCGGATTTTTGAGTTAACACCAATTACTGCGAGATAATTTCCTGCAACTGTAAACCGGCGTAAAACCTGATCAGCATCAGTAACTGTGAGATTTACACAAACAGAAATCTGTCCGAGATTGCCTCCAACCGGCGGTGGCTGTAGTCCATTTCCCGAAAGTGATTCGGTAAGTGTATACCGATTTTTGGGGCGCAGCAAAATGTGTTCTACAACGTGCATGCCTTCGTGTGCAAAAAAGTAATTGCGGATTTGTGCCGTAATACGATCAATTACTTTTGCCCACTGCGACATTTCAATCACAACAGCATTCAGCACCGCATCAAATGCAACAATAGGTGC
>CALRTD020000185.1:0-8121 GCA_943371015.1 Synechococcus sp. UW140
ATAAAGAAATTGCTCATCTGCTCAGTCAGTCGTTAAAGGCTGGTTTGCCCGCCGTTGTTAGTTCTCCCAAAAGAAAACCAATCTCTTACGAAGAGTTCCTTACTGATAAAATGCTCATTGTGGTGGTTATCCGCCTCGGCATTCCCTACTCGCTGTTCAATCTTATTCAGCATTACACACCCTTCACTGAAAACGATTGGGCATCACTACTTGATCTATCTACAAAATCGTTGCAGCGTTATAAACAAGCTTCAAAAAGTTTCGGTCCGCTTCAATCAGAAAAAATCATTGAAATGGCTGAGGTTACCAAAGCCGGTCTTGATGTCTTTGATAATCTCGAAAGTTTCCGGATCTGGCTCAATACGCCCAATTATGCGCTGGGTAGCTTGCCTCCGATGGAACTCCTCAAAGATTCATACGGCAAAGAAATGGTAATGGGTGAACTCATCCGTATTGATCAGGGCATTTTTGTTTGATATGGAAGTTTACCGATTGAGCAGAGCAAAGTACGGCCTGAGTCTTTCGGGGAAAGGTGCAGCAATTAAAGGTGCGCGCTGGAATTCGGCGGGCACAGAGTTAATTTATACTGCTTCAAATTGTTCGTTAGCCATGGCCGAAATTGCAGTACACTTTACTATTGCAACGCTACCGGCCGATTATGAAATGCTTACGATTTATGTGCCCGACAATCTTAAAACAATCAAGCTTTCGGCCAATGAATTAAACGAGGGTTGGAATGAATTTCCGCATCACCGTTCAACACAATTGCTTGGCGATAAATTTGTGCAGGAAAATAAATCGTGCATTCTGCAAGTTCCGTCGGCAGTAACGTATAGTGATTTCAACATTTTGCTCAATCCATTTCACAGCGATTTCTCGAAAGTGAAAATCATTGATCATGTGAAATTCCCGTTCGATAAGCGGATTTTCAGATAACGTTGCAGCTCTACACTCCGCCGCGCACCAAATGTTGTCTGAGTTTTTCGGCTGTTTTAGAAAGCTGGATGAAGGTAATCGCCATAATTCCAACATACACAACATCGAGCACAATCAGAGTTGGTGATAAGCGTCCGAATAAAAATGCAGCCAATAAAAAAAGGACACCGGCACAACCCGAAACCGCTGCGATTATTGCATTAAACCGGTTCACAAAAAAGTAAAGCACAAGATTCAGCGCTCCCATAAGTCCAAACAGCAGCAGCGAATAACCAGGCGAATGAATGGTGCTAAACGGCAGCGATGACCGCCAGCGCATAAATGCAACAGCAACTACACAAGACAACAAAGCTCCCAGCAATGCCTGATTGGCGATGCTGATCCACCAGGCGGAACGAGCAATGCTTTTTTTCAAATCAGCGTGCCTCGATTCAAATTCGTTCATTTGAACCGGAGAACCGCGCAACGGAAACATGCACACAGAACAGAATGTATCCTGCGGCTTTCTGTCTGAAAAACAGAACGGACATTCGTCATCCGGAATTTCTGAGTTTGACGTATTCATACTTTTTTTCTCAACGTCCGCTTCTCCGGCACCATCAATTCAATTTCTCCGTTTCATGCACAGGTATGCTCATCAAATAAACTGTATGGCGAAAAACAAACAACATGCATCGATCAACATGCATGTCTTTGAGCTTGCAGAAATCAATATCAAGATGTTCCTGATGCTGCCCGCGAACTTGCGGCGATGATGTAAAACCCCATCCGGAAAATTTTGTGCAGTGCTCTTTCCTGCTCCCGAAATTTCCCGGAATTCATAACTCATTGCCGTATGCAGCGGATCAGGTTTGACTTCCGGAAACATTATTCTTTTGCACCTTTTTCACCTACAAATTGATCGAGACTGCTTTTGAACAGTACATTGAATGTGGTAAGGCTTCCGTAGATTTTTGTGATGTACTGCTGCATCTCAACCTTTTCGCTGTCGGTGAGTTTGCTGTGGGCATTAATTTTTTGCTCCATGGTTCGCAAACGATCGCGAAGCATTACAATTTTATGAAAGAAATTTTCGATCGGAATTTCTTTTGCTTTCAGGTTCGGATCTGCGGGCTGCAGAATAAGTTTTCCGCCTTCCCAGCGATTGCCAAGTTCAACAAATTCAGATTGCGAATCGCCCCAATTCTCAAGCAGGCTGCGCAGTGTATATTCTAGATCGTGCATAGTAAATGTGTTTACCGTTTCGGTTTGTTCAACCTCATTTATAACGTTCAGCAATTCGTACTGTCGCTTGGAAATATCAACAACACCGTGCTTTCCGAAATCAATTGTCCAGAATAACTCGGTAACATCAACAACTTTTCCGCGTCCGTAGTTAACGTGTTCAACGTTTGCGCCAATTACAATTTCATTCATGATTCAAGAATTTCTTTTATACCGGCACCGATTCGTCCGGCAAGTTCATCAGTGGGTAAATCATTTACATCGGTTCCGAACGGATCTTCAATTTCTTCGGCAAGCAGCTCAATGCTGGTGAACACGTAGAAAATGAAAATGATGATTGGAATCATCACATATTTAAAATCGGTTACAAAACCGAAAGGCATTGTGAGTGTGTAGAAGAAAATTATTTTCTTCAGAAACATGCTGTATGAATACGGAATCGGTGTGTTACGTATGCGTTCGCAGGCACCGAGCGACTCGGCCAGTGAACGTAACTCATCGTTAAGCATGAGCAAACGCGTTTTATCCATCAATCCGCGAACTTCAAAACTATTGATGAGTTTGGTCAATTCGAGCAGCAGGGCATTCGGTACATGTTGTTTATGGAGGAAAGCGGCATTATCAATTTCAGGATGTGAAATCCAGTTATCGTTGGTTTTAGCTTGACGGAGATGATCGCGGCAGGCGAAGAAATAATTGCTGAGCAAAACCTTGTAGCGTTCACGTTCATCTGTTGCATCTGCCGGAAGAAATGAATGTACTTTCATTGTCAGGCTTCTCGAATGGTTAACAAATGTTCCCCAAAGCCTGCGTCCTTCCCACCAGCGATCATAAGCCGTATTTGTGCGAAATACCAGCAACAGCGACAACACAAAACCCATCAGCGAGTGCATGGTTACAGAACTCTTGAAACGCATGTCGAGAATTTCAATCTCTACATAAGCAACAAGAGCTGTGTACAAACCAATTCCGAGCATCGCCGGAATCAGAATGCGAAACGTATCACTGCGATGAAACGCAAAGATAAGCTGGATCCAATTTTTGGGATTGTATGTAATCATAACCGGGATGTGAATTTACAAGATGTGTGGGAGATAGTTATCTTTATAGGCTAAAATTTACCATGAACGAATCACGGCGTGCTGATAAATGGCTATGGTGTGTGCGCTTGTACAAAACGCGCGCACTGGCTGTTGAGGCTTGCAAAGGCGGTAAAGTAAAGCTCAATACTGATACGCTGAAACCTGCCAAAGAACTGAAACCCGGTGATGTTATCAGTTTCAAGTTCAGTGCAATCACCAAAACTGTTAAAGTGCTTGATTTCCCGACTGCCAGAGTTGGTGCTAAATTGGTCAGTCAGTTTATGGAAGATCTCACTCCCGAAGAAGAGTACCTGAAACTAAAAGAAATAAAAGAACTAGGCCCTCCTGTATTTCACACAGGAAAAGGTCGCCCTACAAAGCGCGACCGCCGCAAAATGAATGATCTATTTTAATGGATAAAAAACCAGACTTCGACGCGCTGCGCAAACAGCTGAATGAGCTGAACTGGCCTTCGCTGTACATGTTTAAATTCATTGTGCCTTCCGATAATCAGCGGATTGCACAGGTTGAAAGTTTATTCGGTGATGATGCCGATGTAAAACTTCAGCCTTCTTCAAACGGAAAGTACACCAGTATTACAGCGCGAGAAGTAATGCTCAGTGCTGATGACGTTTTGCTTGTTTATCAGCAGGCATCCGGAATAAATGGAATTATCGCTCTCTGAACCTCTGCACACATCACCTATGAAAAAAACAATTCTCTTACTTCTGCTTGGCACTTCAGTTATACTGAACGCGCAGCAACAAATGCTTACTATTGAGGATGCTGTTCTTCGCCAGCGCAATACACTTGCTCCCGAGCGCCTGCAGCAATTAGCGTGGATGAGCGATAACCAAATTGCTTTTGTTAAAGTAAATAACGGTGAAGAAACACTCTTCACGGATGCAGCAACAGGTAAATCGCTGCCCAAGCCAGTGCTGAGTCTGAGCGAGCTCAACAACAAACTTCAGGCGAAGCAAACTACAGCGCTCGGCGGACTCAAGCGCTTTCCGGTTATAACTTGGACATCGCCCAAAACATTTACGTTTACACAGCCCCGCTACCTGATTACTTATGATCTTTCTTCGGGAAAAGTTACTGTTGCCTCAAAAAATGAATTACCCGAAAATGCAGGCTACAGCGAAGAAGCACCGGTTACAGGACATATTGCATACACCGTTGAAAACAATCTTTTTATATTGAAGAAAGATGCCGACGGATTTACTCCGGTTACCAATGACAAAGACAAAAACATTGTAAACGGAAGCTCCGTTCACCGCGATGAATTTGGGATCTTCAAAGGCATTTTCTGGTCGCCGTCGGGCAATTTGCTTGCCTATTACCGCATGGATCAAACGATGGTAACCGACTATCCGATTTTGGACATTACTAAACAACCTGCAACTGCCAATATGATTAAATATCCGATGGCCGGTGCAGCAAGTCATCAGGTTACCCTGGGTATTTACAATGTAACTACAGGCAAAACCGTGTTTGTACAAACCGGAGAACCAAAAGAGCAGTATCTCACCAACATTGCCTGGAGCCCCGACAACAAAAGCATTTACATAGCCGTACTGAACCGCGATCAGAATTACATGAAGCTGAATCGCTACAATGCAGAAACAGGAGCTTTTGAGGCTACATTGTTTGAAGAAAAAGATGCAAAATATGTACAGCCCTTGCATCCTATGCAATTTGTTCCGGGCAATCCCGGTCAGTTCATCTGGCAAAGCGAACGCGACGGTGCAAACTCAATTTATCTGTACGATGTTTCAGGTAAAATGATCCGTAACCTTACACCTGCTACTGGCATCGTGCCTGAGCCGCTTTATGTGGTAACAGATGTTTACGGTTTTGATGCAAAAAATACGGCACTGTATTTTCAGGCAGCACCCTTTGGCAGTATTGTGCGGCACATTTACAAAACAGAATTAGCTACCGGAAAAGTTACCCGTCTCTCTCAAACCGATGGTGTACACTCAGCCATCTTTAACAAAGCAGGAAGCTTTTATCTCGATAACTATTCGGCAGTTAATGTGCCGCGTATTCAATCGGTAAATGATGTGAAAGGCAATGTGGTTAAAACGTTGCTCACTGCGGCCAATCCGATTGCAGCATACACACCCTGCAGCATTCGCTTGTTCACCATAAAAGCAGCCGATGAAAAAACACCACTCTGGTGCCGTATGATTTTACCGGCCAACTTCGATTCTACAAAAACATATCCGACTCTGGTCTATGTTTACAATGGTCCCAATGTGCAGTTGGTTACGAACACGTGGCTGGGCGGCGCTGATTTGTTTTTGTACTACATGGCTCAGCAAGGCTTTGTAGTATTTACTGTTGATGGCCGCGGCTCTGACAATCGCGGAAAAGAATTTGAACAGGCTACATTCCGCCGGCTTGGCACTGTTGAAATCGACGATCAGCAAAATGGGGCTGACTTCCTGAAATCAAAATCGTATGTAAATGCAAACCGGATGGCGGTATATGGTTGGAGTTACGGCGGATTCATGACCACATCGCTCATGACCCGCAAGGCCGGATTGTTTAAAACGGGTGTTGCCGGCGGGCCGGTTATCGACTGGAGTTACTATGAAATTATGTACACCGAGCGCTATATGGACACACCGCAGGCTAACCCGGAAGGCTACAAAAATTCAAACCTTGTTGGCCTTGCGGATAAACTAAACGGCAAACTCCTTATGATTCACGGCACAAGTGATGATGTGGTTGTTTGGCAGCACAGTCTTATGTTTACCCAAGCTTGTGTTGAGAAGAAAAAGCAACTTGACTACTTTATGTATCCCGGCCATTTGCATAATGTGCAAGGTGTTGACCGGGTTCATTTGCTGACCAAAATTGCAAACTATATTATTTCAAATACCTGATTATCGGGATTTTGAAATTAGTGCTGCGGCCAAAAATCGATTGATTATTGGCCGCAGTTTTTTTTGCAAAAACAGTAATTGGTGTAAATTGAGCTAGCAAACACCAATAACCTATCATGAAAAAACATGTACCCCTCATCGCAGCTTTGCTTTTCCTATTTATGGGATATCACGAAGCAAAAGCTTGCCATGCCTTGTCCTTACTCAATGTAACGGTAACGAGCAACACAACTCAAATTATTGTGAACGGCTCATCAGATCCGGCTACTTGCGGATGCGGTCCCTATTATATGGAAGTAGAAGTATCACAATTAATTAATGGTTTTACAGGATCAACTCCAGCCAACAACAGTCCGCTTTGGAACACCTATCCGTTTTATCGCGATTCGCTAAGTGTTCCTGACTATTGTTTAGTTGAGCCTTATTTCCCGGTTGAAATTCCGTTTGCCAATCTTTGTCCCGGCGGCACCTACTACCTCCGCGCCCGCGAGCATGCAACAGGCCCCGGAGGCACTATGGGTCCGTGGACGCAACCGATATCATTTATAGTGCCGGGTAGTCCGCCGCCGCCGAGTGCATTTGTGGCAAGTATCTCTCCGGGCTCGGCATTGATCTGCGGCAGCGGAAGCATCAACCTGATCGGTACAACAACCGGAACCTGCAACACATCAGCAATCAGTTTCTCCTGGGCTCCAACGGCAAGTCTTTCATCAAGCACAGGTGCAAATGTTATCGCATCACCCATTGTAACCACTACCTACACACTTACCTGTGTTGATGCTACACTGAACTACACAACAACAGCTGTTGTGACAGTTACAGTAGCTCCAACACCAACAGTTACAGTTTCCGGAACCATTCCATCTACTTGTAACGGGGCAACGGGAGTTATCAACGTAAATTCGGCTGGCGGCACTCCGCCTTATACGTTAGTGGCCAACAGCGGACCTCCGCCAACTACATATAATCCGCCGTTTACCAATCTTCCGTCGGGCCCGTTTACTGTTACGCTTACTGATGCTGCGGGTTGTACAGATACTGAAATTATTATTCTTGATGATTCGTGTGATTACGTATGGCCCGGTGATGCCAACGATGACGGCACAGCCGATAATTTCGACATCCTAACCATCGGTGTAGCCAACGGTAGCATCGGAATAGCGCGCCCGGCGGCTTCTCAGCTTTGGTACGGACAGCCTTCGCCCAACTGGGCTACCTCAACTCCAAGCGGTGTAAACCACAAGCATGTTGACAGCGACGGAAACAGTTTCATTACGCTGAATGATACGAACGCCGTAATTCTAAATTACGGCTATGTTCACAACAACAGATTTGCAGCGCCTGTGTATTCAGTCAACACACCCGATCTGCGCATTCAGTTGGTACAGGATACCATGCAGCCTTCAACAGCCGGGGCCATACAAATAAGATTGGGAACAGCTGCAATACCAGTAAGCAATGTGTATGGAGTTGCATTCACCATCAACTTTGATCCTACATACATTGATGAAAATTCGCTTGCTCTTTCGCTCACCGGTTCTATGCTGGGTACGCCTAACTTCAACATTATGGGTGTAAAAGTTGTGCGCAGCGGTTACGGTCGGCTTGATGTGGCTGTTACGCGCATCACTCAAAACAACATCAGCGGAAGCGGATTGCTCTGTACAATTCCGTTCAATACTACAGCAGCTTTACTGGCAACAGGCAACACCATGCTTGTACCGATTACACTGAGCAGAGTTCGCGTAATTGATAATCAGGAAAATCCGATTACTGTAAATCAAGTTAACGATACATTGGTGGCAACAGATTTGACTGTAACAACAGCATTGCAATCGAATCTGGCTGAGCATACCTCATTATTGCTTCTACCCAATCCATCAGAAGGGATTTTCTCAGTTCAGTTTCAAGCAAACGTGCGCGACAACTATAACCTTGCCGTTTACAACATCAGCGGTCAGCTTGTATGGAACGAACAGCTTACT
>CALRTD020000186.1:0-8119 GCA_943371015.1 Synechococcus sp. UW140
TCTTTTTTATGATATGTTGTTTAGTTTTTTTATAAGTACCTTGATATAGTGCCTCTTTTAAGTTCGGTGTTGGTTAACAGTTTTGTATTCCCTAATATTAAAACCTCGAAAACAATATAAGTTAAGATGATTTTCTATTTCGACTGTACCGATTTAATATGGGGGAGATCAATCATAAAGATACTTATAGTCCGTAGACTTATTTCCATCTTTTATAGACTTTAGGCCTCAAATATTAATAATGGAGACATCATATTCAAAAGACGAAAAACTCTTTTTGCAACAAATTGGAGATCGGATTCGGAACCTTAGAATTGAAGCCGACCTTTCTCAGGAAAAGTTGGCTTTTGCTTGTGATTTAGACAGAACATATATCGGATCTGTTGAAAGAGGTGAACGAAATATCTCTGCCTTAAATCTCAAAAAAATTGCAAAAGCACTTAAAGTTCAACCAGCCGATCTACTATGAACAAAGAATTTAAAATACCACCACGTTCTGTAAGTATGCTGACAAATCCCAATGTGCTTACCAAACACTTTTCAGAACTTGTTGGTAAACCGTTTACAATAACTGGTAAAACCCGAACAGACGGTTCAAATATTAGAAAGCTAATTGCAGCGACATTAGAAAAACATAACCTGCCTGAATCGGCTGAACTAGGTCAGTTTGAAATTGTACCACCAAAAGGAAAAGGAGTCCCTAAAATAGCAAGAGAATTTATTGATACTTATATTGTAACCAGTGGTACATCATATAATCTGCAGGTTTGGAACAGAATTCCTGCTGCGGAAACCTTACTTATTAAATACGAATCTGGTGAAAGTCTTAAATGCACAGATGTTAGATTTATATTTGTAAGAATTGATACAGAGAAAAGTATAATTGCATCAGTTATAATTCTTACTCCTGGTTATATTGTTGAAAATTTTGGAAAATTTGGACAACCAACGATCAAGCATCAACTCTTGATCTCAAGAAAAGTTCGAAAGGATATTTATGAGAGTACGGACAAAATCTTATCCTTTCCCGATTCCCCAAAACTCTCCTATCATATTCGACACGACTATCTGCCACCAAAATCAGGTATGGTAGATGAACCAGACATTAAAAATCTATTTTCTATTGCCTTACTAAAAAAAATGGTAGCCGAAAAATTAATCGGTTTTAAGCTGAATGCTGCTGCTACTAAAAATAGAGGTCAGGCTTTAGAAAAGAGAACACTTGAATTGCTTGGATATGAGGTAAAGGAAACCGATTTGTTATATGGTGCATTTCCCGACATAAGAAATCAATTATTGGAAGTAAAAGTGCAAGATAGTCCGACAGTAGATTTAGGCAAATTTTCTCCCGAGAAGGATGAAATAGTAGTTACAGGTTCCAATTTGACAACCTTTGATGTGCGCTATTTAATCGCATTAACAAATCCTCAAACAGAAATAATTGAAGGAATTATTCTCTGTCCTGGCGAAAAGTTAGGGGAGATATTTTCATACGTTGGTGCTGAAAGTTATAAATGCCAAAGAGCAATACCAATAGCATTTTTTGAAAAGCATTATGGAAAGTGTGTATTTAATCCAAAGTAAAAACTGGCTCGACACCAAATGCTTCTGCGACTTTTATTTCAAGACTATTTTCAAGCTTACTAATAAGCACTTTATCTTGAGTCTCATTTAATTTTTTTACTAAAGAGATAATTTCCTTCGCGACAGAGGAGCTAAAGTCGGGAAGTGGATATTTTTCAACGTATTGCGTAAAGTACCTTCTTCTTCCTGAGTATAGTTTATTATTAAAAACTAAATCGTGATACTTAGTCATTAATTTTGAATTAGCGACACCTTGAATCAACAATAATTTATCAATGTCCTTTTTATCTTGGGCAACAATCCAATAACAATTACCGTTAACAATTCTTCCACCTTTATCAAAATAAAATCTTGGACTTAAACTTATATCAGGGAAAACCAATTTCGGATTTTTCCATTGATCAGGGTGGTGAGGAACCCACAATTCAAACCACTGACGCCCAGCCTCAATAAGATATTTTCTTGACTTTAGCTTTTCTTCGTGTTGTAAAAAATATTTTTTTGCTTTAGGATATTTTTCAATATCAACAGTTTGCCTTCCTCCATTAACTGAGATGTGAGGATATAGTACTTTTAAATTAAAATTATCCGTAGCATTCCACGGCTCAATATTTTCTTGCGAAATTAACTCTTTCAGCAACTCTTCCTCTGGTTTAGTTCCATTAAGCTCTTCCCACTTGTCACTTATGAATACTTTATCCGCAGTAGATTTGATACCTACTTTTACCTTAAAAAAATCCTCTACTCGATTAGTTGAAGCCTTATCAATTATTGTAACCCACTTAGATTCTTTTCCTGACAACATTTCCCAAGAAGTTCCTGAACCGATTTCATACTTTAACAACCCTGCCGACTTTTTGTAACGCTTTTCATTTACTACAAAATACCCGGTCTGTTTACTATCTAACATCCCATATATGGATTCCATAGGAATTAAGTCGCCTTTATATCCGTTTAACTCTTCATAAACTTTAATAAAATTTGCAGGAGCAGGCGATCGTTGTTTTTTCTTTCTTCCAATGAAAATAGCAGGTAATACTGCTGCATCAAATAATTTGGTATCCCCTAAATCAATCAGTTCAATTATTTCAAAATTTTCTGAAAGGTATTTTCTTACACTTTCTCCGCTTTTCGTTGAAAGGTAACGATTGGAAGTAATCACACCTAAAATACCACCATCTTTAAGGCTCTCAGTCATTGCCATTAAAAATGGATAATACAAATCAACCCTCCCTTTCAAATTAAATTTCTTTGCCAGTTCCTGCGCTTGTTCTGTTCCCAATATTTGCGTTCTCACATAAGGTGGATTTGCAATTACAAGATCAAAAGCCTTATTTATAACCGACTTTTCTGACGAAAAGAAGTCGATTGTTATTTGATTGTCTGTTAAATCAATAGCTTTTAAAAAATTACCTTTTACAAGAGTGTTATTCCCTGAACCAAATTGTACCATCCTCTCTTTTGCTATTCTCAAGTAGTGATCATTCTCATCATAACCAGTTAAAGTAAAATCAATTCTTGATTCAGAAAATTTTTCTCCAATGGATATTAGCAACTCACCTTCTCCACAAGCGGGGTCAAGTGCCTTGACTTTTTTTGCAGAAATATATTTAATTAACCTCGTAGCTAAGAAGTCAGCAAGACCTTTAGGTGTAAAGGTTGCTCCCGTATTTTTTATTTGTTCCTTAGTTATCATCGAGTTTTTTGTTCAAGACAAAGATACTTATAATCATCAGCCTTGTCAACAGTCATATATACAAATTATCAAAAATGTTATAAACACTTTTACACTCCTCTATAAAAACCGCTTTTGATTGAAAGTTTAACAAATACAACTCAGACTCACATATGCAAAAGTGCAAGGTCGGAATGTTTTATACGGGCGATGTATCCAATTTAGCGTTGACTAAACTCGCCGAATTGTGTTTACACACATTCAGTTTGGCCTAATTATTAATGTATACTGGAGTTTTTACGACTATTTATACGATAACAAAAACAAGCGGTAATACCAGAAAAATAGTTAGGGAGTTTTTGGGCAAAAAGTAAGTTTAAGTATATTTTCTAGAAACATCCATAATTAACAGCCTGTTAAGTAAGTATGGCATTACTGGAAAGTGTAATCTGGTAGACTGATATTATTTCAGCTAACCACCTGAATGTATTTAGCCTATAACACAATTTGCACAATCCCCCCAATCCCCCTATTTTCGACATCGGAAAGTTTTTCTGGCACGAAACTTGAAAAACTCCTGACAAATCACAATTACAACTCCTATGAAAAAGCATTTACTTCGTTTACTGCTGCCTGCTGTAATCATCGTTTCCATCTTTACTATTCCCGCAGCAGTATCATCCTGCAGAATCTCTCATACACAGATGCAGGTGCTGAAGCCGGCTGATATTATGCTGCCGGCGCATTTCCAGAAGTTTGTTCTTGCCGACCGTACACGTCCCGGAAAAGGCAACGGACAGCAGGTACTTAATGTTCTTGAAGGTTTGCTTACCGGCGAAGGACTTTTTCAGGATAAATGGGCTTCGGAAGACTGCCTCGAAGGTCTCCGCCAGGTGCTTACACAAACACCGCGCTACACCGTAACCATTGCCGCTCTTGATACAGCGCTCAAAGGAACCGGCCGCCAGCAGGTGTTGCCGCCGCTCGACTGGAAAACCGTAGCGCGTATTATTGGCACCGATACCACTACAGCACTTGTCGTGCTCGAAGCATTCGACTCGAACACCGATATTGCTTACGATCTTGTGCCTACACAGCAGCGCCAGTCAGACGGAACCACCATTACCGTAAACCAGCACCGCGCCCGCGGACGTGTGAACGTAATTACCACCTGGCGCATTTACGATATTAAGAACAAGACTATTTCTGACCAGTTTACACAAACCAGCAATCAGGTGTTTGAAGGGCAGGGACAAACCCAGCAGGATGCACTTGGCCGTTTGCCGGCACGTTATGAAATGTCGCGCCGCGCGGGCATTGTAGCCGGCAGCCAGTATGGTCACCGCATTTCGCCGCAGTTTGTTTGGGTCGCTCGCGAGTTTTACCGCAAAGCCAATGGCGCTCCCGAAATGAAAGCTGCAGGTCGTTTGGCCCGCTTCCAGAACTGGCAGGGTGCTTCCGACATCTGGAACAAATTGGCTTCAAACCCGAATCCCAAAGTAGCCCGCCGTGCCTCCTTTAACATGGCACTTGTAGCCGAGCAGTCAGGCGATCTTGATCTGGCACTGCAGTGGGCCAACCGTTCAGCGCAAATGGGCGATCGCCGGGCACCGCGCTATGTGCAAACACTTCAGCAGCGCAAATGGGAACAGCAGCGCCTGGAAGAACAGATGAAAGGCAAAAAATAATCGGTAGCACTAAGTAAACAGAAAGCCGTCCTTGCAAGTGGTGCAGGGACGGCTTCTGTTTTTGGGTAACATGTGTTTGCCAGTCAAATTACCCTCAGGGGTTAAATCAAAGGTTCAGCTAACCTAAAATTTTCGGGAGCTCCCTTGCTGCGGCTGTTTCTGGGGAAAACAGCCGCAGGTGTTTTAGAGGAGCCATTCGTTTCCGCCCGGATATTTCTTGATGTTTTTGATGAGTAAAGCAGTTTCAGGCATATTGCGGGCCGTTTCGAAGCTTTTGTTTCTGCGAAAGCCGAGCAGAAGTGTTTCAGATGTTTCGGTATTTCCGGCTTGCCAGTGGCAGGCCATGCGGAGTAAACTGGCAAAAGCATACAGCCGCGGCCAGTGTAAATTAATTGAACTGCTGTCGCAAACGGTTTGCAGAATGCGCACTGCTTCTCTGAACTTACCGTTGTGATAGGCCGCCAAAGCAGCGAAGTAGCGGATAAAACCATCGCGGGCGGTGTCTGTTCCGGCTTCGGTTTCGTTCAGTATTTGCATGGCGCGCGGAATGGCTTCGGCAGCATCTTCTAGTTTTCCGCAGCAAATATGTCCGCGCAGTTCGAGTTCAATCATGTTGCGTTGTATGCGGCTGCGCAGGTGTACAGGGGCGGTAAGCCAGAACTGTTGCAGGCGCTGTACGGCCTGTTTCATTTCCGGAGCCGTGTGGCTGCGGTAGGCCAGCAATCCGCTGTTGAACACCATGGTAATGTATTGCTCCTGCCGCACGGCCATTACTGCCGGGTGCTGTTCAAAAAGCTGCAGCGCACGTTCATGATGCTGCAGCATTTCAGGCAGATTTTTGCGTTCGGAGCCAATGTGGGCAAGAAGATGCGTGCGCTGTATTTCTTCCGGTACACTCAGCGGTTTGCCGCTCAGCAAATCGGAGTGGAGTATTTCATCAATCACTTTCGTCTTGTCGCCATCTGCTTTGCTGAGTTTGAGCAGGAGCAGATCGGTTTCGTGCATCCGGCTCAAGGCAGCCATGAGTTCGCCGCGGCGCGCAATAATTTTTTCTGCCGTGTTTATTTGCCCCATGCCGTTGACCAGCCGCAGCGAAAGTGAAGTGACTTCGAGCGCAAACTCAAACAAGCCGGCAGCAGTAGCACTTTCGCTTAACTTTTCAAGCAGCCGGTGCGCCCGCTTTTCGAGTCCGCGCTGATAGAGCAGATGTGCCGCCGACAACTGCTCACGCAAAGCGCTCTCGGGCGAATTGCGGTGCTGCTGCTGTACAAGCGAGTCGGTGAGTAATTGAAATAGATACTCCTGATCGGTAGCATTTATCTCGGGAAGCGGTGCGTCTTGGTCCAGATTGAGCAATTGCTCATACACCTGAAGATAGCTCTTCGGTGTTCCGTCAGCCGATTTGTATCTAGAGCTGTCAAGCCGGAAAGCACGTTTCTCAGCTTTACTCATAGAACGTATCAGCTGCAGCAGGTCTGCAGGAATACTTTTCTTTTTCATAATGTTTGCCACTGGCAATCTAAGTCAGTTTTGAATTTCAGGAAAGAGTCGGGTGTTTTATTTAGTATTAATTAATACTCAGCCGATCTTGTCCTGAGAAAATGCCCAACATCATGGTTTTTTGGAGTAATTAGCTGATTTTGATCGTATTATTTTGGTAAATTGCCATCAATACAGCTCCCAACCAAGACCATGAAAAAGATCCTTACCTCACTAGCAATTGTATTGCCCCTGTTCATGACCGCGCAGGCTGACGGCACGCCGCAGTCGTTAACACCGCAGCAGCGTATTGCCGCACAACAGCAATTGCTCAACGGAAATGATACGTTAAACCGGGTGTATTCAAACACCGCATGCGGACTTAACTATGTAAAAGTTACAGAGCGGCTCGGGCAGCGTTTTTTGCCCGCAGGTGTTCCGCAGCCCGCAGCACTTGCGGTAACCGGAATGCCGGTTTGTTCTGCCATAGACACTGCTTTTGTTTGGTTTGAACTGCTGGGCACTGCGCCACCGGCACCCGTAATCACACTTACGAATCCGCAGGGACAATCGCTTGCTGTGCAGTCGCAGTTAATCGGAAGTTCAGTTGATGTGTGCTGGGGAATGAACGGAACGCATGTCTATAGAGCCGATGTAACCAGCATCATTTCTACAAACGGAGTTTACACCATTTCAGGCATTCCGGTTGATTCTACCGCACCCGCAGCAAACACCGTTGACTCCGAAGGGGCAACATTGCTGATCGTTTACCGCGATCCTACTGTTTCTTATACAGGAACATTACTGATTGACGATGGTGCAGCAACAGTAGTCGGAGGAGCACTCAATCATACCATGACCGGAATCAGTGCTTGTGCCAATTCAACGTATGGTAATGCGTTTATGCTTGTTGGAGATTTTCAGTTTGATGATTCAATGAGCTTTAACGGGAATTATATTCCTTTCACTTTTAACTGGTGGAATGATATTACAGATGCATCAGTACAGGTTACCACCACACAAACCTCATTTACCTACGATATGAATTCCGGAGGCGATTGCTACACATTTGCAGTTGCCGGGTTGTATTTTCAAACAAGCTGTATGAGCTGTGTTGCAGTAAGTAATCCGATCAATTTCAACTCTGCTGTTGTTCCTGCAAACTGCAACAACAACGGATCAATAACACTGAGCAACGTTACCGGAGGAACTGGTCCTTATTCGTATACCTGGAATACAAATCCGGCACAAACAACGTCAAGTGTAAACAACCTTGCTCCCGGCAACTACTATGTTCAGATAAACGGTATAAGCGGTTGCGGCGGAGGAATGATTAATGTTCCTTATGCCGGCGTTACAGCAACAATTTCATCGGCTCAGGCAAGCTGCGGAACTTACACAATTACAAGCTCCGTTACAGGCGGAACACCACCTTACACTTACCTGTGGATGCCGAATGCACAAACCACTGCATCGCTGACTAATGTGAATACATCCGGTTCATACTGGTTGGTGGTAACAGATGCAAACGGGTGCAGTTTCACATCAGCGCCGGTTTCCATTACAATCGGTCAACAACTAACAGCTTTTGTCAATACAACACCATCATTTTTCGTTAATCAGGGATCTGCAACTGTTTATGCGTATGGCGGCACATCACCTAATTCGTATTTGTGGAGTACGGGCAACACCA
>CALRTD020000187.1:0-8092 GCA_943371015.1 Synechococcus sp. UW140
GGTTATACGTCATGTCTTCGCGTTCCAGTTCGCCTTCGTCGTTGGTAAATGTATGCGCGCTTTTTTTGCCGAAGGGCGGATTTGCCAGAATGTAATCGGCCCGAAAACCATCGTCGGCTAACAGAGCATCGGCGGGCGATATGCACGGCTCGGCATCCATTTCGCCGATGTTGTGCAGAAACAAATTCATGAGCGCAAGACGGCGCGTGCCGGGCACAATTTCATTGCCGCGAAAGGTGCTGTACTTCAAATATTTTTTCTGCGCGGCATCGAGCTTGTATTCTTTGGTGAGGTAATTGTAAGCTGCCAGCAAGAAGCCGCCTGTTCCGCAAGCCGGATCGGCAATGGTTTTCAACGGTTCGGGGCGCAAACAGTCAACCATCACCCGAATCAGCGGGCGCGGCGTAAAATACTGCCCTGCTCCGCTCTTGGTGTCTTCGGCATTTTTTTCGAGCAGGCCTTCGTAAATATCGCCTTTCACATCGGCGCCCATCATTACCCATTGCTCGCGGTCAATCATTTCAATGACTTTGAGCAGCATGGCCGGATCGGCAATTTTGTTTTGTGCTTTGCTGAAAATTGCACCCAGCATACCCGGCTGCTTACCCAATTCGCGCAGCAATTCGGTGTAATGCGTTTCCAGATTGGCGCCGCGCTGCAGGGTGAGTTTTTCCCAGGTGTATTTTGCCGGAATGCCTACGTTGCGGCTGTAAGGCGGACGACTGTACTCATCGGCCATTTTCAGGAAGATGAGGAATGTTAGCTGCTCCAGATAATCGCCGTAGCCTACGCCGCCGTCGCGGAGAACATTGCAGAAGGACCAGACTTTGGAAACTATGGCGTTGGTGTTGGGTGTTGACATTGTAAAGTAGTTCGAAACGTGTTACTTAATGTACAGGTTAATGATACTCAGGAAATTAATTGGCCTGAAAACGCTTTTTTCAAAATGCTTTGCCTGAGCTGCGCGGCATTGTTCAACTGCACTTCAATTTCTTTTTCCATGGCTTCGCAGGCAGTGAGGCGGGTTTCGATAGCGGTGACGATGGATTGTTGCTCTTCAAGAGGTGCTAAGGGAATCGGAATTGATTTAATTTCAGTTCCTGCTATTCCTTTTTGCCCTGCTGTCGTCTTTAATTTATCAATTACATATTGCCTTGATGCTCCTTGATTGGATACATAGGAAATATATTTAGAATGATACTCTAATTTCAATTTCGGTCGACATCGAATTAGTTTATCAGGATAAAAATATCTTTCATACAGTGATGGAACTCTTGCACAAATTCCTACAAAATCGATACTCCCATTATATCTCGTAAATAAAATATCATTTTCGCTTATTAAATTTTCATCACCAATATTCTCGTTTAAATATCTAGTATCAGCCAAATCTATAACATTTGGTCTAACTGAACTAATTCTTAAAATTCTATATTCACCCGAAGATAATGGCTTTCGTGAATAACCATTCTTCACACTTTCCATTAATTCTTCCAATCGAATTATCTTCCACCCCGACGGCAACTCTCCATCAACTTTCTCATTCGTTAACCGCCCCTCAAACGCCGCCTTCAACACCGCCTGCCGGTAAACTTTCAGCTGCTGCTGTGCGGCTTTAAGTGTTTCTACACCGGCATCCAGTTCGACAAAAAGTTGTTCTATTTTGGCTACTATTTTTTGTTGGGTAGGAAGTGGGGGGAGGGGGAATGAAATTTGTTTGAATGCAGTTGCTGAAAGCTCTTTGAAAGTTGTCCCAGTAGCGATACTATTTGCATAATTGACTATTGATTTAAGATAGAAATAAACATATTTACTATTAATATTATCATTTGGCACAATACTTTTAAACCCTTGATTTGTTGCTAACACTTCTTCTGCAATTGCGACATATCCTATCGGTGCACGTGATGAAAATAAAATTGATCCTGTAGGAAGAAGGCGAGCAGAGGATTTTAATAGTCCTAGTTGAGAAATGGATTTTGCTCCTTTTTTTATGTAGATATTTCTATAATTAGTCAAATCAGATGGTGAAATCCAATTAACATCATCATTCCAATATAAAGCATTTGAAGTTGAAGGAGTACCGCCAGATATTATTTGCCCAATTTGTCCCAACTTCACCCACTTCCATCCTTCCGGCAAATCGGTTTCAGGCAGAAGCTCTTCTGTAAGCACTTCTTCGTTAGCAATTTGTTTTTTACGCGGCATACATTATGGGTAGTGAGTCTATTCGAACAACTAAATATCTTTAGGAATTGACAATTAGTTTATAAGGCGTTGACGATTTCGGGCATCTCATCCCATGTTCGTCCATGTAGTTCTCGTCCTGTTTTTTTCTTGTTAGTGCCCCCCCATTGTTTAAAAAAGAATGCAACTTGTTTTTTTTCGCATTGTTTCTGAATATCTACAACCCAACTCGGATCCATTTTCCTAGGCTTTCTGCCACTTTCTCCACCAACAATTACCCAATCAATTTTATTTAAATTCAGTTTGGGTAACGGTCCAATCAATGGTTCTAAACTCAGAAATTTGACTCTAGCTTTCGTTTTTCTCAAATCATCAATCCGATATTTTACTCTTTCATCTTCAACCGAAACTCCCATCCATATATTATGTCCCCACTTTAAATGCTTACTATATTCAAGCAGAATATCTGATCTTTTGGTCAGAACCTGAAAAACATGCTGCGGATTATCGTTCATTGTGTCAAACACTTTTTGAATAAACTCTAGAGGAACATCTTTATGGAAAAGGTCACTCATAGAATTAACAAAAACCACTTTAGGCTTTTTCCAGCCATAAGGAGTGTACAATTCATCCTCATGGGTAATTACTTTTTTAAATCCATATTGATATTTCTCTATTCGCATTGCCTGAAGACGTTTAGACATTACTTCAGCATAACAGAATTTACACCCTGCAGAAATTTTTTTGCATCCTGTTACTGGATTCCAAGTCATTTCAGTCCACTCAATGCTGCTTTGTGCCATGTCAAACGTATTTAATAATAACTCTAGATGGATTATTTTTATATTCTTTGTAATTAATGTAAAACGCACCAGTTCTCGATAGAGCGCCCGACGATGATTTAACAGTGATTGCTCCTTGATTTTGCAACTTAGTTAAGATTTGTGTTGCATGTGAAGGCAAGTGACTCGATCTTAACGTAAATTCATAAATCTCCGCGTTGGTTTTAGTACCTAATTTTAAAAAAGCTATCAAATTTTCTTCAAATTTAAGGGTGTTTGGCACTTTTGATACCGAGAAAAGAGAATTTTCCATCTCATAACTCCATCCCCGACCTTCTTCCGTATCTATTTCCCATTTTGCATCAAGCATTCTGTCAAATCCGTAGATATGACTTGTAAAAAAGAACAAGCAAAAAAATTGGTTTTTATCTCGAGTAATAATAAATGAATCTACAAAAAAATCACTCCCTACTGCTTTACGAAAAGCGTCGGTAAGATTCTCAATAAATTCAATTCCTGTTTCACTTTTTGGCCATTTTTCAATAGGCATTAATTCATCAATAAATTCTATTAGGCTTACAGGAGTACCTTTTTCCTCAAACCTAAACATGAACTGTGTTGGTAAAAATAAGAGGACTTCAGATTTTTTTGATGCCAATAAGTCTTTAATATGACTTATTCGCACTTCTTTATATCCATAAGGGTCAATAAAAACAAAAGCTTTACTATTGCCAATACGGTCAATTTTCTTTTTTACAAGTGGAACAAGTTGCTGGTAATCATAATTCATGTATTTGATATCACCAATATCATCTAAATGAATTTTTTCTTCTTCAATTACCTTCTTAACCTTTGCAGTCTTGTATTCCTGAATATCATTAAAATAACAGTGAAATGATCCATTACTATTTCTGTTTTTTCTGTTTTTCAGATAGATACTTCTGGCAGTTTTAGTTATGATCAGGGGGCTTCCTTCTCCTCCATCACTGTACTTTCCTTCTCCACAAAACAGATCAAAAATGTGGACATCCCCAAAATATTGAGATAAATTAAGGACATTCAAATATCTCTCTAAGTAAGTTTTTAAAAGTTTTACTTTTACCTCAGAATGAGGGAACATGTTTTCTTGTGATTCTTTCATAAAATCAGCAATAAATTACATTTTAAGCCATTAACACTTCATTCATTTCCCCCATCAACGCATCCATTTCCTCCCCAAACAACTGCCACATCTTCCCTCTTCCGCCCTGTGCATCAAATGGCGTATAGTCGAGGTCTTCAGCATCCAGATGAAACGATGCGGCAATGTGTTCTTTCATCATCCGCAGCCAGTTCATTTGTTCCTCGGTAAAGCGGTTGTGTTGCCCGGCATTTTTGCGCAGAATCCAGTCGCGGAAATTGCGGTCAACAGTTTTGTCGCAGGGCGTTAACGTACTGTCAAGTCCGCAAACCCGGCGAACGAGTGCCACCAAAGCCATGAGTTCGCTGCGGGGCGTTGCGGTAACATTGTCAATTGCCTCATAGGCTTGCCAAACGCGCAGCGGCGCCAGTGCAGGTTTTTGGAGTTTGAGCGTGTCGAGCAAATCGCTCACCATTTTATAGGTGAGTTCGCGGCGGCGGTAAGGTTGTGCATAGAAGAGTTGCAGCGCAATTAATTCATCGCGGTTTTGAGTAACCCAAGCCTCAAACTCACCGGCAACAGCAGCCGAAATTTCTTTCGCGTTTTTGTCCCAGCCGGCAAAGTTTACCGCGTCTAAATTGACCACGTCAATAATCTGCTCGTGGGTTTTCTTGGCTTCAAGTGTAAAGGCAATGAGTTCGCCGGTAAATATGCGGGCCGCATTGTTGAGCAGGGCATCGTGCCGGAGCTGGATTTCTTTTTCTTTGGCCGCCGGACTTTCGCCGGCCAGATCACGGTTTACGGTTTCGCGCAGTTCATCCAGCACATCCGGATCCCAGGCGTTGATAAGGCTTCGGGCTACTTCGTTCATGCTGCGGCCTTCGGCGAGTTCTGCAAACTTTTGTTTTTCTTTTTCGGTAAACCGTTTTTCGAGCCGCAGCAAGCGGTTGGCTGCCGAAAGCATTACCTCTTCATCGCGCGAACCTACCGCAAGCGCCTGCAACAAATTAGCAACCGACTCCGATGGTTTGCGTTCGAGCGGACACATTTCGCTTTTCAGGCTTCGGGTTACGCCCACCGCATCCACCAATACAAAATGATCTTTGGTGTAAGTGGCCGAAGGCGTTACGCGCTGCAAGTCGATAAGCGAAATAGTACGAGTTCCGCGTCCCTTCATCTGATCGAAATACGTGCGGCTGCGCACATCGCGCATAAACAACAGGCATTCGAGCGGTTTAACATCAGTTCCGGTGGCAATCATATCCACCGTTACAGCAATGCGCGGATGATATTCGTTGCGGAAATTTTGCAGTTCAGTTTTCGGATTATCGGTATTGTAAGTAATCTTCCGGCAGAAATTATTTTCCTCGTCAAACTCTTCGCGAATCATTTTGATAATGTCATCGGCATGACTATCGCTCTTAGCAAACACCAATGTTTTGGGCACTTCTGTTCGTCCCGGAAAAAGTTCAGGCAGGCGTTCTTTAAACGTGCGGATAATGGTGCGGATCTGGCTTGGGTTTACAACAGTATCATCCAGCCGCTGCGGGGTGTAGTTGACATCTTCATCAGTTTGTGCCCAGCGTGTGCGCCGTGTAAGTTTCTCGCGAAAATCGACCTGTTCGCCTTTCCAGATTACAGCACCGTTTCGGGTAATATCAGTATCAATCTGATAGATATTGAACGGTACAAGTACATTGTCGGCAACAGCATTGTCGTAAGTATATTCGCTCACCACATTCTGATTGAAATAGGCAAACGTGCGGTTATCGGGCGTGGCAGTAAGTCCAACCTGAAACGCATCAAAATAATCGAGCACCTGTTTCCAGGTGTTATAAATACTGCGGTGACATTCGTCAATTACAATCATATCAAACTGTTCGGGCGGAATGCGTTCGTTGTAAACAACGGGCAGCGATTCATGTTTGGGTAAATGGTATTCGGCAGGGTTTACCGTTTCGGCAGCATCATCCAGCGGCTCGCCGCGAAGAATGGCATACATCCGCTGAATAGTGCTGATACACACTTGCGAATCGGGAGCCACATAATCTGACCGGAGCAACTGTACATTGTAGAGTTCAGTAAACTTGCGGTGATCATCGTTTGTAAAATAGGCTTGAAATTCTTGTTCGGCCTGTTCGCCCAGGTTGCGCGTATCCACCAAAAAAAGAATGCGCCGCGCACCGGCATACTTGAGCAGGCGGTAAATAAACGAAATAGCGGTAAACGTTTTTCCCGACCCGGTTGCCATACGAATAAGAGCTTTGGGGCGATTAACGGCAAACGATTTTTCGAGTTTATTTACGGCATCAATCTGACAATCGCGCAGACCTTTGGTAACGAGCTCCGGAAATTTTTGCATACCGGCGCGCAACGTAAAGGGCTGACGAAGCCACCAGATAAAAGTTTCGGGTCGGTGAAATGAAAACACTTCGCGCGAACGCGGGCGGGGATCATTGTTATCGGTAAATCGGGTGAGTTCGCCCGTACTTTCATACACAAACCGAAGGGGATCATGTTTAAGGTGGCGAAGTTTTGCACGGGCATATTCCTGCGACTGTGCTTCGTGAACGGTCATGCGATAACCTTCATCAGCTTTTTTGGCTTCGATAAGTCCGCAGGCTTTTCCGTTTACAAAAAGAACATAATCGGCCGGACCGGTTTCGGTCGGAAATTCGCGCACGGCAACACCGGTAGCGACATTGAGGTTAATGTTTTTCACGCTCTGCACCACCCATCCCGATTGGGAAAGGAGCAGATCAATACGGTCGCGGGCAAGCTGTTCGGGGTTTTGGTTATGGCTCAAAGGAAATTCTGAATTGTGTAAGGCGATTAAAGGTAAATGATTGGCGGAAAACTAACAACGATTTTTTAAATATCCCGACATCCGCTGATAAGATATTCACACATCCTGCGATCATTGGAAACCGGGAAACAATTACATTTGCAGGCGGTCATTTAACCCCGGCCGTTTTTTTGTTTTATGGCGCGGATTGTAACCACCAAAGGCATTTCAGCAGCAATTTCAGATGTGATTTCAAGAGCTGATAAACGAGTTGTAATCATATCTCCCTACATCCAACTTAGTCCACTGTTTGAAGAACGTTTACTTGCTTCAGGCCAGCGTGGTGTAGAGGTGAATATTGTGTGTCGAAAAAAGAATACATCCACATTCTGAAACTTCTCCGCAAAGACAGACTCATTTTCTGGAATGAAGAAAGTGAAAACAAATTCAATGAATTTGTTGCTGAAGAAACTCTTGCTATCGTTGATAGTGGTGAGCAGGATGACTCTGGCGAAGAAGATGAATGACCATCTTTCTGCTTGATCCTTCCCGAAAATAACCGACTATTTTATCCACGTACATTAAGCGAGGTGTGAAAATCTGCAGCGTATCTGAAGCAGTTGCTGAACTAAACTTGCATTTCGCAATTTTAAGGTGCTTAGCGGCTTCTGCCGGGCGATAAGTAAATGGGCGGAGGAATGAGCTCAGGGGAAATACTTCCGCACGAAATACGCCCAGCGTACGTTCTTACGTGTTGCCTCTGTAAAATTCAAACTACTTTTATCCCGGAAAATACTTTCTTAAATTTATCCAGTGAAAAGCATATCGAAGCGTATCCTATCCATCGCTATACCCTTTCTGCTGCTGTTTATTGGTTGCAGGAATACGCAACCCGTTAAACTGAAAATCACTTTTTTAAAACCTGATGAAATAATCCTGCTTGAGGTAAAAAAAGAAAATACTCGAATTCAAGCCGACTCCATCTTAATCGACTTTCTATCTACCACACACTCTTTCACGATTCCCTCCACGGGTACGGTTGAAATAAAGTATACCGATTGCTTCAGAAAACAACATAAAATAGCCCTGGACCTTGACCCACATACCGTGTATAAAGTACCGGAGCAAAAGTTTATACGAGTAACAGCCGATCACCTGCTTGCAGATTCAAAAAGCGATACGCTACAGCTTTTTATGCGAAATATCCTTCCGGATTCG
>CALRTD020000188.1:0-8061 GCA_943371015.1 Synechococcus sp. UW140
TTACTAATTTTCATCAGCCGCAAAGCACATTGCTGCTGCTGGTGGCAGCGTTTATCGGCGATGACTTTAAGGCAGTGTATGACTATGCGCTGAACAATGATTTCCGGTTTTTGAGTTACGGCGATTCGAGTATTTTGTTCAGGAAATGATTGCCGCTGGCTTGATTTTTGCGGCAAAAAATTCTAATTTACTGTTATGAACAAACCCCGTAACCTCACCATTTCCATTCCGGAACCCTGCTCTGTGTCGTGGAACTCCATGCACGCAGTTGATGATTATCGCCGGCATTGCGATTCGTGTGCTACGGTGGTGACCGACTTTTCGTCGATGACGGATGATGAACTTGTAAGCTATTTACAAAACAAAGTCGGGCAACATACCTGCGGGCGATTCAGAAAAGATCAGTTGGGGAAACCGTTGCCGCTGTTGCCTGTGCAAAAGCGAAAAGCAGTTTGGTGGAAAGCGGCTTTGCTGTTGCCGTTAACCTTCATCCATAAAATTGGAAATGCGCAGCAACAAGATACACTCACAACTGCTAAAAAAGATTCACTGGTTGCAATAACACAGAACAGCGATTCAAGTTTTACAGCGCAGCAAGATACTTCAGGAGTTGCAAACGATAGTCTTTCGCAACTTGCTGTTGTTGATTCTTTGTATCAGGATATTCCTGATTCTTTGCGGGCGCCGTTGAAGTGGGAAAGTTTTTTGATGCCAAATTGCCTCGAAGAAATGACATATATCTGTTCTACTTCAGTAGTTTATGGTGGGTTAGGAATTACAGTGGGCTTAACAAGAACAGAACCACAAGCGGAAATTTTCAAACCTCAGGGACTCAGTATTGCTTTTCGCGATACATTAAAAGCCATAACGGTTGCTATACGCGAATTCAACAAAAATATTCCGCGTACTGATCAGTCGCAACCCGCGCCGCCTCCGCAGCAGCCCGCCGTTCCTGCGCAAAACGAAAACTTAGTAGCTGTGCTCACTGATAACAAGCGCGTTCCGAAACGCAACAATTAATCGGTAACTTCGTGCAAGCTTTTGAGGCTGTTAGCACGATGCCGCATCTCTACCTCCACATTCCGTTTTGCCGACAGGCTTGCCATTATTGCGATTTTCATTTCTCCACTTCGCAGCAGCGCCGTGCCGAAATGGCGGATGCGCTGATTGCAGAATTAGCCATGCGCAAAGCCGAACTGCCGCAGGTTCCGCTTGAAACGATTTACTTCGGCGGCGGCACTCCTTCGCTGCTTACGAATGATGAACTGCAACGCATTTTTGATGCGGTTGCCGAACATTTCAGTATTGCTCCCGATGCCGAAATAACACTCGAAGCCAATCCTGACGACCTTACGGAGCAATACCTGCGCATGTTGCGGCATACGCCTGTGAACCGTCTCAGCATTGGCATACAGTCGTTCCGCGATGAAGACTTGCAGCTCATGAACCGTGCGCATTCGGCTGCCGATGCAAAACGCGTTGTGCAGCGCGCGCAGGATGCCGGCATCACCAATCTTTCGGTTGATCTGATTTACGGGATTCCCGGACTGAGCAACAAAGACTGGCTGCGAAATCTCGACGAAGCATTTTCGCTGGGCATGCAGCATCTTTCGTGCTACAACTTAACGGTCGAACCCAAGACCGCGCTGGCGTGGCAAGTGGCCAAAGGTTTTGTGCGTGATGTTGACGAAAAAGCCTGTGAGCAGCAATTCATCTTGCTTACCGAACGCGCTGCCGATGCCGGATTTCTGCACTACGAAATTTCAAACTTCGCGCAGCCGGGCTGGGAAGCGAAACATAACAGCAGCTACTGGAAAAACGAAGCCTACCTCGGCATCGGTCCTTCGGCACACAGCTACGACGGCAAGCTGCGCCGCCACAACATTGCCAACAACAGCGAATATTTGCGGCTGATTGAAAGTAAAAAAACAGCAGCAACAATTGAAGAGCTGAGTGAGGCAGAACGCTACAACGAGTTTGTGCTTACACGCCTGCGCACATCGTGGGGAATTGAAGATGCAGAACTGAATGCCCGCTTTCCGGATTTTGCCGCAGCATTCAGAAACGAAGCCGGCCCGTGGCTGCGCAGCGGCGATATGCGTTTCGAGAACGGAAACTGGCATTTAACACCCGCCGGCAAATTGCTTGCCGACCGCATTGCCGCTGCACTGTTTGTTGTGTAGCTTTGTTTATCCGATACGCATCGGAAACCGGGAACAATAATTCAGATTTGAAAACCGAACGATTTATGCACTACAAACTCATCCTTATTCTGCTGTTTGCCGCAGTTCGCGTAAATGCAACTACCGATTTTGAAAATCATTTTGGTATGGGTGTAATGCACCTCAACTTTGAGTTGCTGCAGGAAATAAAACTCTACACCGATAAAAACGATAAAGTTGCTCCCGCAAAAACAATTACGTTTACCGTAAGCGGAAAAGGCAAATCAAAAACCGCCAAACTCGAAACAGCGAATACGGACAACTGGCTGAAACCAGAATTACTGAAACCCGAAAAGCTGTTGTTCTCACTGCGTGTGCTCACACGCGAAACCGGCTGGTATCAGGTTGTAGTCAACAACAGCAATTACACCACCTACTGGGTGCGAAAAATTGAAGGGCTCGATTTTTATTCGTGGTCAGAAGAATTGCTGCGGGCGGCAAGCATTGTTCGCTTAACACGCGACACCAATCCGCTGCGGAAATTTCAGAACAGCACCATCATCATTCCGTGGGATCCGAATTATGCCGATTGTTTTCGTCCGGTGAAAATTCTGGGGCAATGGATGGAGGTTGAAACCCGAGAAGTATGTGCCGACGGAACTACGAAAGTAAAATCGGCATGGATTCAATGGTATGATGATGAACGCTTGCTGGTTGACTATTCACTTATACTCTGAAGCACAATGTTTGCAACGCTTACACACAAAGGCAAAATCATAAAAGCCGATTTGCATCAGGGTTATGATATTTCAATTGCTGTTTCGGCAACCGGTGCGCGCGCCTGGTATGTTGAGCCGCCGGTAATAGAACCGGTGCGCATGGGCGATTGGGTTGGCGCGGTAAAACAGGGCGGCGCGGTAAATTTCAATAATGTATTTTTCAACCCGCACGGACACGGTACGCATACGGAGAGTGTAGGACACATTACACCCGAAGGCGAAACTGTAAACGGTATTGTAAACCGCGCATTCTACATTGCCGAGTTGGTAACCGTGCTTCCCGAGCAAACTGACAGCGGCGATTTTGTGATTACCCGCCGGCAACTTGCAGGCATGCTCGAAGGCAAAACTCCGGAAGCAGTAATCATTCGCACAGTTGCTAATTCGCCGATGAAAAAGCAAATGAACTGGTCGAATTCCAATCCGCCGTATCTCGCGGCTGATGCAGCACAGTTACTGGCAGAAATGAATGTTGAACATTTGCTGCTCGATTTGCCTTCGGTTGACCGTGAAGTTGACGGCGGCGCACTTGCCGCGCACAAAGCATTCTGGAATTATCCCGAAAACGCCCGCCGCAACTGCACCATTACTGAATTCATTTACGTGCCGAATGATATTTTTGATGGAGCGTATCTGCTCAATCTTCAAACCGCACCCATCGAAAACGACGCAACGCCGAGCCGTCCGGTGCTTTACCGCATTCTCAGCTAAACCAATGCAGTATGAATATCGAAGAGCTTCGTGAATATTGCCTGAGCAAGCCCGGAACTTCAGAAGATTTTCCGTTTGGCGAACAAACACTTGTATTCCGCGTACTCGGAAAAATCTTTTTGCTGACTTCGGTAGATTCACATCCGCTCAGCTTTAATGCAAAATGCGACCCCGAAAGAGCTGTTGATTTACGCGGTCGTTACGACAGCATCCGCCCGGGATATCACATGAACAAACAGCACTGGAATACAATTACGATTGATGGCAGTGTACCCAAAAAATTGATTATCGAATTGATTGATCATTCGTATGAACTGATCAAAAATAGTTTGCCCAAAAAGCAAAGAGATACTTTAAACTGAAACCCGTGAAAACTGCTGCCCGTTACTTCCTTCAGGGAATCCTCGTTATTGTTCCTATTGGCATTACAGCCCTTGTGCTTTACAGGATTTTTATTTGGATGAAGCAATTATTTTCCGGCTTCGATGTACTCATTCATCCTTACATTGATCCTGTAATATTTACAGGCTTCGGTGTTTTGGCAATCATACTCATTGGCGTTTTTGCATCAAGCGTTATTGCCAATTTTGTGCTCCGCGCAACCGAGAGTGTTCTTGAAAATACGCCCGGTGTGAAACACATCTACACACCAATAAAAGACATTCTCTCAGCATTTATTGGCAACCGAAAGCGTTTTACAAAACCTGTGCTGGTAACGATAAATCAGGAAAATGAAATTCATGAACTGGGTTTCATTACTCAGGAAGACCTTACCGATATGGGTATCCCCGAAGAGCTGATTTCTGTTTACATACCCGCCTCGTATGCCGTTACAGGTCGCGTGCTCATTGTGCCGAGAAATCGTGTGCGTGAGCTGAACGTACCGGCCGGTGATACGATGAAATTTATCCTTTCGGGGGGCGTTTCAGACATTAATTAAGCCCCGGCAGCAAGTACTGATACATTATTTGCGATAAACCCCTTATTTATTGCGACCTTACAACTACTTTATTATATACAGTTAAAACACACATACCATGAAAAAGGGAATTACACTTCTTGCGGCTTTGCTATTTACGGCAATTGCCATTGCACAAAAAACTTCGGTTAAAGAATCGAATGAAACAATTGGCGGTGCATCACACAATGCGCTGGTGGTATCTATTTACGATGCCAAACCCGATGATATTGAAAAGGCTTGGAAATCGAAAATGAAAAACTACGATGCGAAAGTGAGCAGCAAAAAAGACATTTTCGCCGACAATGCGCTGATCAAAGAAATGGGTGGCAACGATCCGATCGACATTTATGCCCGCGTTGAAAAAGTAAGCGATACCGAATCGAAACTTATTGTAGGATTTGATCTTGGCGGCGCCTGGCTCAACTCGAAAGATCATGCCGACAAGTACAAAGTGGCTGAGAAAATTGTCCGCGAATTTGCGCTGTCAATGACCAAAGAAGCTGTTGCTGATATTCGCAAAGCCGCACAGAAAAAGCTTGATAATCTCAAAGATGATCAGGCCAGTCTTGAAAAGAAAAACAAAGACCTGAAGGCTGATATTGAAAGCTACAAAGAGAAAATTAAAAAGGCCGAAGACGATATCAAAGCCAATGAAAACGATCAGGTAGCTAAAAAAGCAGAAGTAGAAGCCGCGCAAAAAGCACTCGATGAAATTATTGCGCGTGAAGCGAAGATTGATTAACAGATTAGGGGATCTCTAAAAACTCGAAATTTCATCGTTGGACTCGTCCGCCTCAATCTTTCGAGTTTTAAGAGATCCCCATAATTACAACAAAAGCGGCGCTGATCTTTACTGACCAGCGCCGCTTTTGTGTTCAGTAAAATTTATTCGGTAACAATCATGCGCTTGCTGTCGGCAGCTTTGCCGTCGACAATAAGTGTGTAGATGTACATGCCCGGAGCAAGCTCGTTAGCATTGATTACATACTGGCCATTGCCGCGCTGATTCAGCTGCTCGGCACGGATCTGACGACCATTGAGATCGTAGATCGCCATTGTAGCTACACCGGCATTTTCAGCAACTGTAAAGTTGATTACAGTTTGCTGATTAAACGGATTCGGTACATTCTGCTGCAATACGCCCAGTGAAGGATTTACTTCAAGCGGAGCCTGAACGCCATCGCGGTTAGTGGTTGAAGAACCTTTCAACGCAGCAATTTCGGCACGCAGTGCTTCAATTTCAGCTTGCTGTGCAGCATTTTTTTGTTGCTCAAGAGCGATTTGATCTTGCTGCACTTTCATGCCTTCAACAAGGAGCGGAGTAATTGCCCCGTAGTTTACGGAGTAAATTCCATCGTCGCCAACAGCTACAGCTTCGGGAACAACTTTCTCTAACTCCTGAGCAATGAAACCTATTTGCGGTACACCGGCAGTTCCTTCGGGAGCTCCGGGAGCATTGAACAGATAGGTTGTGCCGCGCATTTTCATGATGCGCTCCATCGGGTTGGCAATGGTTTCAATATTGGTTTTGAAACGCTGATCGGAGAAGGCAAAGAAACCCTGACCACGAATACCGCCGTTTACATCCAAAAAGAAATCGAGCGTTCCACCCGGTGAAGGCACAACGTTAAACGTTCCGCTCGACACAGGTGAAGTGGTGTTTATACCTACACGACCGTTTGCAAGAATCGCCATTACCTCTTTTTTGTTGGCAAAAGCATTGGCCGACGCATTATTGCGGAAGTTAAATGTAAGGCGATCCTGAGCTGCTGTTGCGGTTTGTACAGTGCCTGAATAGTTCAGATCCTGCCACGTAATTTCGGCCGTACTGGCGTTTACCTGACAATTCAAACCTGCATTACCATTTTGTGCACGCAAACCGGTAATGTCTGTACCGGGTGTAATGGTGCTGTTACCTTCCTGCCCGATAGATGAGAAAGTGGCAGCAAGCACGTTTGCCGGTGTCGAAAAGTTGCCGTTTGAAAGTACTGTAACAGCACGAAATGCATTGGTTGCAGGAATTGCAGTGCTGGTAGCATCAACCAAAAATGCAACTGTTCCGGGATCGGTATTTACACCTACATAACCCGCACTGTTAAACACCATCAGATCTTTGTTTGCTGGTGCACTGGCTCCGTTTGTGCGGATGCTGCGGATGCGCATACGCTGGTTGGCATCAAGCGCAGCACCTTCGTTCCCGTAACCGATAATCAGATCTTTGGTGCTGCCGTTGTCGACAAGGTTATGATACCCGGCAAATCCGCCACGCGAAATGGCCATGCCATAAACCGATGTTATTGGTGCTGAAGCAGAACCTGCCAGGCCAAAACCCATCCATTCATTTCCGGTGGCAAACAAACCGAATGTTCCGGACTGCACTTGCGACATTTGTCCACCGAATACTTGGAATTTTGCGGTAGGATTAATTGTACCTAATCCATAGAATCCATTCGGTAAAAGTGTAACTAAGGTACTTGCTCCACTTCCAATCTTGTATGTTCCTGATGTACCAAATGTGGTATTCATTTCATTTACACACGTTAATTGAAGATTTAAATTCGACGTAATAGTATTTGTTAAGGTCGCAGTAGAAGCAGCCATCCTCAACGTAGCTGTAGGTCCAACACTAAATACACCATTAACTTGCAGGGTTGTAGTTGGGCCTGCAATACCAATACCTACATTTCCGGCGGCAGTAATTCGCATATGATCAACGTTGTTTGTTCTGAATATTACATCAAAATTATTAGTTGACCCAAATCGTTCATTAGGCACATTTGAGGCAATTCCCGTTAACGCATTCCCCCCCAAAGCCCATTGTGCATCAGCTTCTGCTGCTACCAGCATCAGTGCTCCCGTTACAAGAGATGTAACGATAATTTGTCTGTTCTTTTTCATGTTGATTGATTTTAGTTGAAACGTCAAAATTCGCGCGCTGAATATTGAGCAAACGAATGTATAACATCATCAACATCAATCATAATAACTATAAATATTTTAATGTTTATAGTTTAAACAAAAAATACAAGTAGAACAAACACATGGCATAACTGTTTGCCGATTGGCTATTTATATTTCAACAGATTTAGTTATCGATAAAAAACAGCAAATTACATTACTCGATGTCTCTTAGCTATTGCAATTACTGATAATCTATGTTGCTAAACTATCTTAGCAATTAAGAATTTTTTAATGTTCAGTTAAGTATGAGATTAATAGTAACCGGGCAAAAATAAGAGCGGCAGAAAGAAATATTTCTTTCTGCCGCTCAGCAATTATTTACAAACTATTATTCGGTAACAATCATGCGTTTGCTGTCGGCAGCTTTGCCGTCAACAATAAGTGTGTAGATGTACATGCCCGGAGCAAGCTCGTTAGCATTGATTACATACTGGCCATTGCCGCGCTGATTCAGCTGCTCGGCACGGATCTGACGACCATTGAGATC
>CALRTD020000189.1:0-8036 GCA_943371015.1 Synechococcus sp. UW140
GCTTTTTTTTTAGGTATAGGCTGTTTTTTTCACGTTAGCAATTCGATAAATTTATGGTTACGAACAAATTACGCACCGCTGTGCTTGTTGACGGCGGCTTTTTCCACAAACGCTATCAGCGAATTTTTAAAGATGCATCAGCGCATTCGCCTGAGCAGGTTGCTGATCACCTCCAGAAAATGGTAGAACACTACTTAGGAACAGAATATCGTCTGTACCGCTTGTATTATTACGACTGTGAGCCGCTGCAGAAGAAATTCCATCATCCGCTTACTGGCAAAGTGGTTGATTTTGCCCGCCTCCCTTCTGCAAAATTCCGGATCAACTTTTTTGAGGTACTTAAAAAGCGAAAGAAAGTACAGCTCAGATTGGGTAAGTTAAAGGAGAATAAAACCTGGCGCATCCGTTCTTTTTGCACCGCAGATTTGCTGAAAGGTAAGCGACACATTGCCGATTTGCAGGAAAGCGAAGTTGTACTTGAAGTGCGGCAAAAAGGGATTGACATGCAAATAGGAATTGATATTGCGATGCTGGCCTGGAAAAAACTTGCCGATCGGATTGTACTGATTGGCGGTGATGCCGATTTTGGCCCTGCCGCCGAATTGGCCAGAAATGAAGGTGTACAGGTTGAACTGGATCCAATGCAGAACAATATTGATGCAGTGCTTTATGAATATGTTGACGGAATAATAGCGCCGGGCAAAGCTGCCGATACTCCTGAAACAGAAAGTGCACATGCAGCAGCATGAAAAGCCGGTTAATTTACAGGGCAATTGAATCATACATTAAAGTGGCTTTCTGCAGATAATGCCTATTTTTGTTTCGCTTCAGCAATAGCCTGAGGCAATCAACTCCTATGAAGAAAATACTTGTTGCCAACCGAGGTGAGATAGCACTGCGTGTAATGCGCTCGTGCCGTGAAATGGGAATTTCAACTGTAGCTGTTTTTTCGGAAGCTGACCGCAATGCACCTTTTGTCCGCTATGCTGATGAAGCTGTATGCATCGGGCCACCGCCTTCTGCACAATCTTACCTGTTGGGCGATAAGATCATAGAAGTTGCCTTACAGCTTGGCGTTGACGGCATTCACCCCGGCTACGGATTTCTTTCAGAGAATGCTGATTTTGCCCGAGCAGTAAAGCAATCAGGTATTACGCTGATTGGCCCAACTCCCGAAGCCATGGAGATAATGGGCGACAAGCTTTCAGCGAAAGCAGCGGCCAAGCAATATGATATCCCGATGGTTCCCGGTTCAGAAGGTGCAATCAGCGATATTGCAGAAGGAGAGCAGGTAGCTTTGGCCACCGGATTTCCGCTGCTCATTAAAGCCAGTGCCGGGGGCGGGGGAAAAGGAATGCGCATTGTAGAGCGCATCGAAGATTTTGCCGAGCAAATGAAACTTGCTGTTAGCGAGGCCACCTCGGCTTTTGGCGATGGCTCCGTTTTTATTGAACGTTATGTGACCGGCCCGCGCCACATCGAAATACAGGTGATGGCTGACACGCACGGGAACATTTGCTATCTCTTCGAGCGCGAGTGCTCTATCCAACGCCGTCACCAGAAAGTTATAGAAGAAGCACCATCAAGCGTACTTACCCCGGAACTTCGCGAGAAAATGGGTAAATGCGCTGTTGATGTGGCTCGCTCATGCGGATATGTTGGTGCAGGAACCGTTGAGTTTTTGCTCGACGATTCGCGCAACTTCTACTTCCTTGAAATGAATACCCGCCTTCAGGTTGAACATCCGGTTACTGAAATGATTACCGGTATCGACCTGGTGAAAGAACAAATTCGTGTTGCTAACGGCGAAACACTTTCGTTTACCCAGGAAAGTCTGAAAATAAACGGACATGCAGTAGAAGTGCGTGTTTACGCCGAAGATCCTGCAAATAACTTTCTTCCCGACATCGGAAAACTTATTACCTACCGCCGCCCGCAAGGGTACGGAGTGCGTGTTGATGATGGTTTTGAAGAAGGAATGGATATTCCGATCTACTATGATCCGATGATTTCCAAACTGATAACCTGGGGAGCAACTCGTGAGGAAGCCATCAACCGTATGATCCGGGCTATTGATGAATACAGAATCACCGGAGTTGCTACAACGCTGGGTTTCTGCCGCTTTGTGCTTCAGCATCCGGCTTTTGTTTCCGGAAATTTCGATACCGGCTTTATAAAATCATATTTCAGCCCTGAAATGCTTGCTGACGAGCGCAAAGAGGAAGCCGAGCTGGCGGCAATGCTGGCTGCAGCGTGGGCAGGCACAGCTTCGCAAGCCAGTGCTTCTGTTTCTGCCCCGGTATCAGTAAGTAAATGGAAAACATCCCGCACCCGAAAAGCCTGATTGAATAAAATTTACTGTTGTACAGTGAATTATATTCGCCAGACTTCACATTTTTTATAACTTTAGATACATGAAAAGCCAATCGGGTGCGTTTTGCTGCTGTAACCCTTTGGCACGCTTTTGGCGTGTATCTTCTATCATGAAAAACGCTTTTCTTCTGTTTATCTGTCTGCTGGCCGCTAATGCTGCATCAGCTCAGGAACAGTCGCCCCTGTTTGTTGGTGATATCAATGAGTACCCCTCTGAAATGGTGACTTATGTTGTTGACGCAAACGGGGATACAATTCCGGTTATTCACCATTATACCTGCGTTATCGTAGCTGATCGTGTTTTCAAAAACAAACGCGAACAACAGAAATACGATAAACTGAAACGTGATGTAAAAGCCGCGCATCCGTATGCTGTACTTGCCCGTGCAAAACTCAGTGAAATGGATGCCCGTTTGGCGCTCATTAAAGGCGAAAAAGAACGGAAAGAATTTGCCGAAAAATCAGAGAAAGAACTCGTCGCGCAGTTTGAGAAAGACATGAAAAATCTCACCGCTGCTCAAGGGCGAATCCTGATAAAATTGGTAAGCCGTGAAACCGGTTCCACCACTTATCAGCTCATTAAAGAATACCGCGGAGGACTTACTGCTGTGATGTGGCAAGGAATGGCGCGCGTATTTGGCAATAACCTCAAATCAGAGTATGACGCCGATGGCGACGACAAAAAGATTGAGGAAATTGTAGAACTGATTGAATTAGGCGTATTGTAATCTCAAACTTTTTTAGGCTAAGGTTGGTTTGCAAAAAGAAAATACTATTTTTGCAACCCCTTTCTAACCGAAAGGCCTGTTATCGGGGTGTAGCGCAGTTGGCTAGCGCACCACGTTCGGGACGTGGGGGTCGCTGGTTCGAGTCCAGTCACCCCGACTACATACAGTAAAGTTAAGCCCGCCTTCCCGAGGCGGGCTTTTTTATGCCCATTTGCCAATTCGTCTGTCCCACTTGTATGATGTAACTTGACCAACATAACCGTATATTTATCTTCGTAATGCACATTCAATTCACCTTCTATGAGTAAGCATATTCCGATACTATTAGTTGCTGTACTGACATTTTCTGCTGCGAAACTTACTGCTCAGGAACAGCAAGGAATAGCCATTGACTCAATAGTTCAGTCTGTAATCAAGCCGGTTAAATGGAAACCTAAATTAATGCCGGGTGCTGCTTTTTCGTATTCGGTAATCAATAACCGGAAGGAGATTCGCGGGCTTTACAAACCGGGGATCAATTTCAGTTTGCTTTACCTGCATCGCCCGTGGTTCGGGGTTTCTGCCGAATATACTTACCATTTTATTCATCCTGCCGCACCGGCAATTGACGGTATTCGTTCATGGAATGCTGACCTGAACGGTAATCTGATCATGAAACTTGGTGAGAGTGATCTGTTCTTCAATGCAATTTTCGGAGTTGGTTATTTGAAGTGGGATGGAGTATATATTGGCCCCAACTCAGCACACACCGATTTTCGTGATTTTACTTACGGAATGGTCATCAGCCAAACCTGGGTGTCTGCAAACCTCGGTGCCGGATTTAGTCACAGCATTGGAAAACGCTTTGTAGGCTACGGTAATTTCAAAGTGCGTTTTGCCTCTGAAGAAGTTGATTTATTCAGCATTTCAGATACCGGATTCCAGTTCGGGGTTCGTGCCGACATTTCTGCAAAACCCAAAAACATCCGCGACAAAACGAACGAACCGCGCAACAGAAGCATCTCGCTCAACGAAAGAACGCCAAACAGCAAAGTCAAGAAAAAAGGCGGCAAGAGCAAATCGAAATACATTTACCGCTGGCTCAAGAAAAAGCGCAAATAATATTGGCAGGCAACTCGAACGGGTTGCCTGCGACTTTATACAGCAGATGAAAACGAGGTGAAATAACGTTAAGAATTGAAGACAAGCGGATCAATCTGTTTAACTTCGTAATCAATGAAGAGAAAACCGGCCTTTTTCCTTTTTTTACTTTTCCTTGCTGCAGCACTGCCTGCATCAGCTCAATCGTTTGCCGGAACCAATGAGCAACTGATTACAGTACGCGGCATTGTGTATGACCTTGCCGACAGCCTCGCAAGTCCGATGCCGCTGGCCGTAAATCGCAGAACAGGAGCGGGGCAATCTGTTCTGGCTGGTCAGTCGTTCAGCATTCAGGGGCTTCGTACTGATACATTTATGTTTACAGCCGGAGGTTATGAAGTAGTGCGTATTTGTTTCCGTGATTCTGTGCAGCGTTCAGTTTATACTATTCGTGTCGGGCTAAAAGTTCGGGTAAACAACTTAAGACCGGTTTCAATTTATCCGGCAAAAGATTTGAATACACTTCGAAATGAACGCGAATCACTCGGAGTTAAAGAAACAAGAATGACTGCGCGTCCTCCGCAAGTAATGGAAAGCCCGATTACCGCACTTTACGAACGTTACAGCCGCGAAGGCAAATCAAGAGCCAAAGTTGCATATCTCGAAAACGAAGACCGCAAACGTGAGATTCTGCATCAGCTGCTGCAGCTTTATGTAAAAGCAGGAGTCGTTGAACTTGCTCCCGAAGAATTCGACACGTTCATTAATTACCTGAATATTCCGGAAGCATTTTTGCAAACAGCAACTGATTATCAGCTTGCCGTTGCAATACGTGAACGCTGGCTGCACTACGATGCTGCCAAAAAAATGCACCAGAAACAGCAGCATTAGCAGCGTGTTCATTGCGTGCTCACAACTCTTTTCAGTTTTATTTGTCCCGTTCACTCAATCTTCTATCTTTGCAGCCTGTATGGCGCCTCGGCTTATTCTTCATCCGCAGCAATTCGCCATCACGATCAACCGGCTTTGCCATCAACTGATCGAGACTCACGACGATTTCTCAGAATCTGTAATCATTGGTCTGCAACCTCGCGGAGTTTTGCTTGCCCGACGTATTCAGCAAACATTAAGTACTATTTTGCCCGGTAAGCAAATTATGCTCGGCGAGCTGGATGTTACTTTTTACCGCGATGACTTCCGCCGGCGTGATCTTGTCCCCAACCGAACACAAATCGACTTCATTATTGAAGACAAAAATGTGATTCTGGTTGATGATGTGCTCTATACAGGCAGAACCATTCGCGCCGGACTTGATGCCATGATGGCTTTCGGAAGGCCGAAAGACGTGGAACTTTTGGTGTTGATCGACCGCCGTTTCAGCCGCAATCTGCCAATTCAGGCAAAATATATTGGCAGAACAGTGGATACAATAGCATCAGAAAAAGTAAAAGTAGACTGGAAAGAAGCCGGTGGTGAAGATCACGTTTGGCTAATGACACAGGAATAATACATATGAGCGCAACGAAATTAAGTGTGAAACACTTGCTTGGCATCAAACAACTGACTGCCGATGATATCACGCTTATTCTCAACACAGCCAATCAGTTCAAAGACGTAATCAACCGACCGATCAAAAAAGTTCCGTCGCTGCGCGATATTACAATTGCCAATCTCTTCTTTGAAAACTCAACCCGTACCCGGGTTTCGTTTGAACTTGCCGAGCGCCGTCTGTCGGCGGATACAGTGAACTTCTCCGCGGCGCAGTCGTCGGTTAAAAAGGGGGAAACCCTGATCGACACCGTTAACAATATTCTGGCAATGAAAGTGGATATGGTGGTGATGCGTCACCCCAATCCGGGCGCCTGTGTATTTCTTTCGCGCCACATCAATGCCAGTATTATTAATGCCGGCGACGGAGCACACGAGCATCCTACACAAGCTTTGCTTGACGCATTCTCGATCCGTGAGCGACTTGGTGATGTGCGCGGCAAGAAAGTAGCCATCATCGGCGATATTCTTCACTCGCGGGTGGCACTGTCAAACATATACTGCCTTCAGAAACTGGGAGCCGAAGTTATGGTTTGCGGCCCGCGCACCCTTATGCCGCGCTACATTGCATCGTTGGGCGTAAAAGTTGAGTTTGATCTTCGGAAGGCGTTGGAATGGTGCGATGTAGCCAATATGCTGCGGATTCAGCTTGAGCGTCAGGATATTCGTTATTTCCCAACGCTGCGCGAATATACTATGCAGTATGGGCTGGATATGCCGATGCTGAAATCGCTCGGAAAAGAAATTATCGTTATGCACCCGGGACCAATTAACCGCGGTGTTGAGATTACAAGTGAAGTTGCTGATTCGGATCAGGCCATTATACTTGACCAGGTCGAAAATGGCGTGGCTGTTCGCATGGCGGTGCTGTATCTGCTGGCTGGCCGTACAGACGATTAGCCGAAAATCAATCATTTTTAGGAGTAAAGTAAAAAATGCGTATCTTTTCATTGTTTGAAAAGGAAACTTTACCTTTGCCGACTATGAACGAACAGTTTTCAGTTGAGCGCAACGAGCGTTACACAGTTATTCGCCTCTCAGCAGAGAAGTTGGATACTCTTGTTGCCCCCGCATTGAAATCGGAACTTGTTATGCTTAACGCTGACGGAGTCCGCAATCTCATTATTGATCTGGGATCAGCGCGTTACTGCGATTCATCAGGTTTGAGCGCAATTCTGGTGGCCAACCGCCTTTGTAAAAATGCTGACGGCATCCTTGTACTCTCTAATCTGCAGGAATCTGTGCGAAAGCTCATCAATATTTCTCAGCTCGACAGCATTCTGCAAATTGTGCCGGATGTTGAAACAGCCGCTCAGCAATTTGCTGTAGCATAAGACACCTTTGTTAACCCAAACCGAATGAAACACCTGTTTACCCTTATTGCAGCATCGCTGTTTTCTGTTTTCCTTGGTGCGCAATGTACAATTAACTCAAGCGTATTTTCAGGACCGAACGATTATGGTATTGTTCCTGATACCGTAACTAACCTTCCGGTTGCTTTTGTTGCAACACCTTATACAACAGACCTTCAGGTGCATGTTGATCCTGATACCGTAACGACGCTCGGTACTTTTCCGATCACTCAAATCAAAATCGACAGTGTTAGCGGTCTTCCTGCAGGCTTTACCTATCTGGCAAATCCAACCAGCGGCATTATGCCCGGCGGATCATTTGGTTGTGTAGGTGTAACAGGTACCGCCTCAGTAGGTCAAGAGCTGGGTGGCCCGCAGGGCAACGGAGTTTACCCGATCATTGTTTATTTTACAGCTACTGTAAACGTATTTTCGGTTCCTACAGATTTCCCGGCTACATTGTTGGGCTACCGTATCGAAATTGATGCGCCGAACGGCCTTCCCGCCCTCGAAGCAGGACGTTTCAGTGTAGCATCACCGGCTCCCAATCCTTCAGATGTACGTACTGAATTCCGCTTTAATGCGCCTGTAAATGGTCAGGTTGAGTTTCACCTGTACAACATGCTGGGAGCAGAAGTTGTTAACCAGCGCATCAGCGCAGAGAAAGGGACAAACCGTTTCAATCTCGAAACCGCAACACTTCCTGCCGGAGTATATATGTACTCTTTCCGCATGGGCAATACAGCAGTAACCCGCCGTATTTCCATTTCTCACTAAGTAATGGGCACACCGTTCGAGCTTACCATATTGGGCAGCAGCTCGGCTACACCCACCTCTAAACGACATCCAACCGCTCAACTGCTGAACGTAGCTGAGCGGTTTTTTTTGATCGATTGCGGAGAGGCGACTCAGATACAGTTGAGACGAAACCACATTCGTTTTCAGCGCATCAACC